>VBLA01000195.1:0-8494 GCA_005879245.1 Deltaproteobacteria bacterium | reverse complement strand
GCATTCGAACTCTCGGCAGGAGCGGCCTCCGGGTTTCCGAGATCTGCCTCGGCGCGATGACCTTCGGGATGCCCGGCTGGGGCTGCGACGAGGCCACCTCGCTCGCGCTCGTGGAGCGCTTCCTCGAGGCGGGCGGGAATTTCGTCGACACCGCCGATGCCTACGCCGGCACCATCTCGGAGGAGATCTGCGGCAAGGCGATGGCGGGACGACGCACGCAGTTCGTGCTCGCGACCAAGTGCACGATGCCGACCGGCTCGGGACCGAACGACCGGGGCGCGTCGCGGAAGCACATCCGGGAGTCGTGCGACGCGAGCCTCCGGCGGCTCGGGACCGACTACATCGACCTCTACCAGATCCACGCCGAGGACCTCTGGACGCCGCTCGAGGAGACCCTCGGGGCGCTGGACGACCTCGTCCGCGCGGGGAAGGTGCTCTACGTCGGGGCATCGAACTTCCGCGCCTATCGCCTCATGAAGGCGCTGGCGCTCTCCGACCGCCACGGCTGGGCACGCTTCGTCTCCCTCCAGCCCCAGTACAATCTCATCATCCGCTCGATCGAGCGGGAACATTTTGCCCTCGCACGGGAAGAAGGCGTGGGGCTCATCACGTGGAGCCCGCTCGCGGCCGGCATGCTCTCCGGCAAGGTGACGCGCGACCACAAGCCCCCGGAATCGCGGCTCGCCCAGCGCGACTTCGAGCTCTACCGCTTCTACTTCACGGAACGCGCCTTCCGCATCGTCGACGTGGTGAAGGACTGCGCGAAGGCGGTGGGCTGCACGCCGGCCCAGCTGGCGCTCGCCTGGCAGCTCGCCAAGCCCGAGGTGACCGCAGCGATCATCGGGGCGCGGAAGCAGGAGCAGCTCGACGACAACCTCGGGGCCACCGCCGTCACGGTGCCGCCCGAGATCGTGGCGCGGCTCGAGAAGGAGACCGCCCCGTCGCCCGAGTACCCGGGCGCGTTCATCGACTTCATCCAGTCCTGGCTCGGGAACCGGTGACCGTCAGCGCGCGCGCCGCCGCGCGAGATCGCGCTTGAGACCGGCGACCTCGCGCCGGAGCGCGGCGAGTTCGCGCGCCTGGGCCTGGAGGGCCGCGACCGTCATGGTCGTGTAGCCGTAGAGGTCGACCATGTCGTCGGGCGCGTCGACCGACAGGCTCGGCTCGACGTCCTCGATGATGAAGCCGAGGTGCTCGCGGCATACCTCGCCCTTGTAGCGGAACGTCGCCAGCGGGAACTTCATGAGCTCGTCGTGGAGGCGCCGCACCTCCTCGGGGCCGAGGTAACGGATGTCCTCCTTGAAGCGCGCCCGCGAGATCGGGCACCGGCCGTACTCCCTCGGGTTGCTGGTCGCGCAGAGGAGGAGCTCGTTGCAGAAGCTGCCCGGGTCGCACGTCTTTCCCTCGGGCGAGCACGCCGTTCCGGGCGTCTGACCTGGGCCGCAGGGTGGGACGCCGGGATGATCGCGGTGGCCGCCGCACACGGGATCGCCGCAGGTGTAGTACCAGGCGGGCCGCGGGCACGTAGCCGCGGGGCCGGGGCAGCAGGTAGGACGACCCGCCGGTCCGACGCAGAGGCAGACGTGCTGGCACCGGCCCTCGACGCAGCGGTCCTCGGTGCAGGGGTTGCCGTCCCCGCACGCGGCGTCATCCGTGCAAACGGCGCGCGGCAGCGTGGTCGAGGTCGTCACGGGCGTGCAGGTGCCGCCCGTGCAGGCGTCGCAGCAGCTCGGGCGCTCGCTCACGCACGCGCTCCGGTCCGGGAAGGGTGTGCACTCCGCGCTGCTCGACCGGATGCCGCATTTCAGCACGCCGGAGGGGGCACCCCCGGGCTCGAAGCAGCAGGCGACGGCGCCCGGACGCCCGCAGGTCGAGCGTGCGGCGCAGCGCACGACCGCCGCGCGGCATGCCCGCCGGAGCTGGCCCGTCCGGACCGCCTCGTTCGCCACGCCGGCGGCGCAATCGACGTAGGCCCCGTGCCTCGCGGCCGTGGCACAGTCGCAGCCGGCGTCGGCCGCGGCGCGCGTCGCGGCAACCGCTGCCGGATCTCCCGGGCGGTCGCCGCAGGCTGCCCCCGCGACGCGCGCGCCCGTCAGGACGAGCGCGCAGCCGATCAGGGCACTGACGAGGAAGCGCATGGCAACCTCCTTGCCCGCTTCCCGGGACGGACGGCCCGATCCTCCGCCGCGCCCCCGACGCCGTCAAGGCCGCTGGATTCGTTGGCTGGCCCATACCCGCGGTGGTAGCGTCCCACCGGAGCAGCTGCGTCGTGCGGAGTGAATGAAGGTGCGGGCGATCCGCCGTCTGCTCGGGTTCTGTCTCTTCCTCGCGGTGACGGCCGTCTCACTCGAGGTGGGCGCCCGACTCTTCTTCGCGAGGTCAGCCGGTCCCCGTGCACTCCTCTACGGTACGCCCTGGCACCGGAACGTCACCCTCCCGTCCCTCCCCCGCCAGGACATGCAGGTCCACGACGACGCCCGGGAGGGGTACACGAAGTACTTCCCCCGCGAGGTGAAGTGGGGCGTCGACGATCGGGGGCGGTTCCCCATCCGGATCAACAATCACGGATTTCGCGGGCCGGATTTCTCGACCGAGAAGCCGCCGGACGTGCTCCGCGTCCTCACCCTGGGAGCGTCCTCCACCTTTGGCTTCGGCAACCGCGACGACGAGACGTACCCGCATCTCCTGGAGGAGATCCTCAACCGACGTGCTGCGGGGACGGCTCGCTTCGAGGTGATCAACTTCGCCATCCCCCACGCGACGACGACCGAGATCGTGTCGATGTTCCGGGCGGAGGGAGTGGAGCTCCGGCCGGACTTCGTGACGCTCTACGAGGGCGTCAACGACGCCAAGGCGGCGTTCATGGGGACCGCGTACGGTGGGCTCTGGGGCGTCCTCGGACGGAGGCTCATGCTCGTCGAGCTGGTGAACCAGCTGCGACCGTCGCTGGGTGGGCTGCCGGCGGACGCGTGGAGCGACCAGGTTGCGGCGGGGGCGAGTGAGCGGTTCCTCGCCAACGCGGCCGCTCTCCGGGACGACTGCCGCCGCGCCGGCGCTCACCTGATCGTCGCCAGCCACCAGGCAAAGTCGGAACATGTGGAGCGGGAGCAGATGCGGGGACTCCGCTTCGAGGATGACGTGGAGCTCGTGCAGGAGAGCCTCCGGCCGGGCGCGGAGGGCTCGGAGTGGCGCACGCTGGTTCGCGGTACGGATGACCCCAACGATCCGAGGACGCCGCGGCTGGTCCGTCGCCTGGTGGAAGCCCATTTCGGCGGCATCTTCCTGATCCACGCCCGGATCATGCGCGATCTGCGGGAGTGGGCCGCGGCCAACAGCGTCGACTTCGTCGACGTCATCCAGATCCTCGACCCGGATCGGGACCACCTCACGAGCTGGGTGCACCTCGACCGCGAGGCCAACCAGCGAGTGGCCGAGGCCCTGGCCGCGCGCATCCTCACCCTTCCGGAAGCCGCATCGAGGGGAGTCGACCCATAGCACCGGAGACGCATCCCGCGCGCGGCGAGGGCCGCCTCGACCGCGGGCTCTTCATCCTGGCGCTCGCCAGCGTCGTCGGGAACCTGGTCGTCCGGGTGTGGTTCCGCGGGGTCGATGTTCCCGGCTGGGATCTGCTGCTCACGGCCCAGGGGCAGGATCTGCTCGCGACGCGGGGGCCCTGGGCGGCCTTGCGGGAGACGCTCGTCCAGGTGCGGACGTTCTGGCTGCCGCCGGCTGCCTACAGCGTGCCGTACGGGCTCGTCCCGGGAGCGCTCACGCTCTGGTGGCCCGGGCTCTTCTGGCAACCCCTCGTCGTCTTCCTCGCCTGGATGGCGACGCTCGTCCTGCTTCTCGTCGCCATGGGATGGCCGCTCCGGTCCGCGCGGGGATGGACGCTGGCCCTCCTCGCGTGGGGTGCGTCCCCCGCCCTCCTCTCGTATGCCGTCGAGGGGTATCCGTGGGGAGCCGGCATGCTTCCGCATGCGCTGGCGCTCGCGATCGTATTCGCGCGAGGCTTCCGGCGGTGGTGGGTGACGCTGCCCGCCCTCGCGCTGGTCTGGGAGCTTCCCTGGCACGGCTACGAGCTCGGCAAGACCGCCGGCACGACGCTGGTCCTCGCGGCCGCCCTGGCACCGGAGGCGGGGTGGTTCCGCCGACTCGCGTGGGCCGTGACGGGTGCCACCCAGCAGGTGGCGGTCGTGTGGCTCTGGCCGACCTCGAACATGATCGCCTTCGGACGGGGCAACGCGGGGGCGGGCGTGGGCCTGTTGCATGCCTGGCCACTTCTCCCCGAGGGTGTGGCGAGGCTTGCGCAGGCCATGACCGGGAATCCGCCCCTCATCGTGCCGGTCCTCGCCGTGGCCGGCGTGCTCGCGCTCTGGTGGGCGGGGCCCGCGCGGGCGGTGCTCGTGGCGACGTGGGCCTTCCAGCTGGGCCTCGTCCTCCTTCTGGCAGCGGGGTGGGGAAGATCTCCTGCGGGCGAGGCGGTTCCTGCTCGTCGATGGTTTCAGCGTGGCGGCCGTGCTCGCCGCCGGGAGGAACGGGAGGGCTTTGGTCCGCGGGCTGCTGATCACGGTGCTCCTGGCCGGCAACGTGTGGGCGCTCTGGGGTCTCGCCCGCTTCGTCACGGCGCCGCGCGGGCCGAATGCCTTCACGCTGCCGGGCGTCTTCTCGGCCGAAAGCGTTGGGCTCGTTGACCGCCCGGCGGTCGCCTGGGCCGAGGGGCTGGCGCGACGGGCGCGGGCCGGCGAGCGGGTCGTGGTCCTCCACGGTCAGGCTTGTCCCACGGAGAGTTTCACCAACCCGATCGGGGTGCTCGAACGGCTTTACCTGCACCTCGGACATGCGGCCTTCCGCGCCCGCGTCGTCGCGTTCGGCGTGCCTCACCCCCGATACGTCACGGTGCCGGTCGTGGACCTGCGCCATGTCCTCGGCACGCTCGAGCCCGGGCAGCTCATCGACCTCGACACCTCGTGCCGCGACGTCTTCGCGCCGGCGTGGCGCAAGCTCAAACGACACTTCCGTCTGGCCCCGGTCGGCGACTCACCACCCGGGCGCTTCCGGCAATTCCGTCTGGGCGAGCGGCGGAAACGAGGGCGCAGGGGCGGTTAGCGCTCCACGGCCTCCGACACGCACCGGTTGCGGAGGGTCCCGATCCGCTCGATCGTGCTGACGATCTCCTCGTCCGCCCGCAGATAGCGGCGCGGATTCCGCGTCGAGCCGACGCCGCTCGGCGTGCCCGTGAAGATCAAGTCCCCGGGCTCGAGCGTGCAGTGCCGCGCGAGGTAGGCGACCAGCGTCGGCACGCCGAAGATCATGTCGCTCGTCCGCGCGTCCTGCATGCGCTCTCCCGCCACGTCGCAGGTGAGCGCGAGGTCGTTCGGATCCGCGAACTCGTCGAGCGAGACCACGGCGGGCCCGGTCGGACCGAAGCCGTCGAGCGACTTCCCGAGACAGAACTGCGGCGGCTTGTCGCTGAACTGGAGCCGGCGGTCCGAGATGTCCTGGCCGACGCAGTAGCCGGCGACGTGCTCGAGCGCCCGCTCCTCCGGGATGTGCCACCCGCCGCGCCCGACCACGACGACGAGCTCCACCTCCCAGTCGACGAAGGCCGAGGACAGGACGACGTCGGCGCTCGGCCCGGCGAGGCAGCTCGGGAACTTGGTGAAGACCATGGGCGTCTTCGGAAGCTCCATCCCCGCCTCCGCCACGTGGGCGCGGTAGTTGACGCCGATGGCGAAGACCTTGGCCGGTCGCGGCACGGGGGGGCCGAGCTCTTCGGTGCGGAGCACCGCCGTCGCGTCGCCCGCGCGGAGTCCCCGCGCCCAGTCCGCGAGCGGGGCCCAGTCCCGCATCGCGGCCATCGGATCGGCGCTGAAGCGGCGCCCCGAGCGCTCCTCGACGTCGACCAGCCCTTCACCCACCACGAGGGTGGCGCGTCCCCGCAGGTTCGCAAGCCGTATGCTCATGGCGGGTCCATAACAGACGCGCGCGTGCGCCTTCCACCGTGGCAGTCGCTCACGGGGGGCGTCGTTCGCCCGGGGGGTTGCAGCGGTGGCACGGCCCGGGGCAGATCTCGGTTCGTCGTACGCCATGGCCCCTCGAGGAGGCGCCGCCGCACGCCTGACATGCCAGCGTCAAAGGAGATGCGGATGAGGAATCGTCTCTTCGCCGTGGTCGCATCCTTGATCGTGGGGCTCGCGACGGTGAGTTGCGGCCCGTCGGAGGAGCCCCAATCGGTCATGACGCCGACCACCGCGGCCGGGCCGGCGGCGAACGTCCGGGTGACGAGCCTCGAGCTCGGCCGCTCGGTCAACGACGACAAGACGATGTACGACGCCACCGTCATCTTCAAACCGGGCGACACGGTCTACGCGTCGATCATCCTGGAGGGCGAGGCCCCCGCGCTCGTGGTGCAGGGACGCTTCACGCGTGACGACGGGCAGGTCGTCGACGCGTCCACCCAGAAGCTCGCCATCCCCGGGCACCTGGTGACGGAGTTCCACGTCTCGCAGCCCGACGGGTGGCCGGTTGGCCGCTACAGCTTCGAGGTACGGCTCGACGGCGACTCGGCTGCCAAGAAGACGTTCGAGATCGAGCCCTAGGTCAGCCGGGGCGGCGAAGGCGGTGGAGCGCGATCGCCGCCGCAGCGGCGAGGTTCAGGGAGTCCACGCCCGGCGCCATCGCGATGCGCACGCGGAGATCGGCCGCGCGCAGCACCGCGTCGCCGACTCCTGTCGACTCGCTGCCGATGACGAGGGCGACGCGCTCCGGCAGCGGGCGCGCCGACCCGAGCTCCCCGAGCTCGACGTCCCCTCGCGGCGTGAGCGCGACGATGGTGAAGCCCGCCGCCCGGACCCGCCCGAGCTCCCCGGGCCAGGCCGGCATCTCCGCGTACGGCACCGCGAGCACCGCGCCCATCGAGACTCGGATCGCCTTCCGGTAGAGCGGGTCACAGGTCCCGGGTGCCAGCAGGACGCCACCCGCGCCGAAGGCCCGCGCGCCGCGAAAGACGGCGCCCACGTTGTCCGGATCGGTGACGCGGTCGAGGACCACGAGCAGGCGCGGCCGCGCGGCGACGATCGCCTCGAGCGAGCCCGTCGGGCCCGCCTCCCCCGCCGCGAGGCAGCCCCGGGAGAAGCGGTAGCCGACCGTGCTCCGGAGGACGGCCGGGCTCGCCAGGTAGACCGGGATCTCGGAGGCCGTCTGGAGCGCGTCCCGGAGCCCAGCGAGCGCAGCGGGCGTGACCAGCACCGAGCGCGCCCGGAAGCGCTCGGCCGCAAGCAGCGCGCGCACGACCACGCGGCCCTCCGCGATGAAGACCCCGTCCCGGTGGCCGCCGGCGCTGGCGCCCCCCGCGCGGTAATCGCCGAGGCGCGCGTCGCCGGCATCCTCGATCGGCTCGATGCGCACGGCCGGGACGTTCTATCGCATATCCGTACGGGGAAGGACCCATGCAGGACCCCCCTCCCAGCCTCTGCTAAGGCCATCCACACAGCATCTGCTAGGTACTTTCTTAGTATGTTTCTCTGGTGGACACGCTGCGTCATTCGTTGTATGTCCCGCTTGGGCGGAGCATACAGCTCACGCCTGGGACCATACCCCGACGGGCGAAATGCCGCCGGGGTGATGCCCCAAGAGCAAGGACAGCAAATGGCAAGAACCGTCTCGTGGAATCATGTCACCCCAGCGCCGAGGTGGTCTGGGACCCCTGGATTGCCTGACGGCCTACCGGCCGCGAGGGATGCTCGCCGCGAACTCGAGCCGGGCCGCAGCGGCGCACTGCCCGAAGCCGCCGAGATGATCCGTTCGTGGCGCTGCCGCCTGCGCATGACTCAGGAAGAACTCGCGCGCGCGCTCGGCGTGACCTTATCGACCCTCAACCGGTGGGAGAATGGCCACGTTCTACCGAGCAGGCTCGCCTGGCGGGAGCTGGAGCAGTTCTCGACCAAACACAGCTGCCGCCTGTGAGCTGATGCGAAACGCCCGTCCTCAGACCCCTGCCTGAGCGCGCCCCCAGATTTGGGGCAAATCGCCTAACGCGCTGCGTCCATTGGCCCAGGGCGATCATGCGCCGGCGGAAGTTGTGTGGATCCACGCCACGTGGAGTCGGGCCCTCGTCTTGCTCTTGTAGTTTGGCAGACGGGGCGCCGGCGGCTCCGAAGCAACTCGCACGTTCGCGTGCGAAAGGAGAAGTCGATGAAAGCTAGGATCCAGATATCGGCATGCTGTCTTGCCATTCTTCTCACCCAGGGAGCGGCACCACGTGCGGAGGCAGCGAAGGCGCCCCCGGCGCCTCCCGCGCCCGTCGTCTGTGCGGTTCCCCTCGCGGGTTTCGGCCCGATCGACCCCGCCAACGGGTTCCCGACATACTATCAGGACTCGACCGCGCTCGCGTTGGCACCCTGCCTGGACGTGGTCTGCAACCCGGCGCTCGGGCTGCCGGATCCGACGCTCCCGCTCTCCTTCCCGGATAACTTCCCGGTGGAGGTCTTCTACT
>VBLA01000194.1 GCA_005879245.1 Deltaproteobacteria bacterium | reverse complement strand
CCAGGAAGAAGGCGGCATACCCGATGTAGTACGAGACGAGGCTCGAGAGCACGAGCGCGACGGCGAGCGCGACGGGCCAGCGGCCACCGCCACGGTCGAGCGTCGCGTCGATGCCGAGCATGACGAGGGGCAGGTACTGGGTCGAGATGACGTGCAGGTTCCCGAGCTGCCAGAGGCGGAAGGGCGCGAAGGCATAGAGGAAGCCCGCCGCGAGGGCGCTCGGCCGATCCCCGCTCCAGTAGAGCACGTAAGCCCCCATCGCGAGGCCCGCCAGGACGAAGCTCGCGAGGAGCGTCGCCTGGTGCGCGAGGACGGGGTTCCCGGTCGCGAGGTAGACCGGCGCGAAGAGGGGCACGTTGCCGAGCATGTGCTCCGAGCAGGCGAGCGTCGAAAGCGCCGGATAGAAGGTGTTGGCGTCGAAGAGGCGGGAAGGATGCGTGACGAGCGCGTGCGTGTCCCACGCGAGCACCCACATGGTGAGGTTCAGGTCGCTCTGCACGAAGAGCGAAGCCGGCGGAGCATAGACGGAAGGCGCGGCGAGCACGGTCGTGGCCGGGTGGCGGAAGAGCGGCCAGGTGAGGGCCACCGTGGCGAGCGCGAAGAGCACCGCCGCGCCCGAGGCGGCGCGCATCGCCCCGGCGCTCGCAGGAGGCGCCGTCACAGCCGGGTAGACATGGCCGAGCGAGTGCGCAGGGTCAAGGCGACGCGGACTCGTAGAGCTCGAGCTCGTGGATGCCCCACGCGAGCCAGTCCGGATCGGTGTCGCCGGCGGGGCGGACGAGGCGCAGGTGCGCGGTCGTCGTGGGCGGCAAGGCGATCTCGACCCGGAGGTCCTCCGGATCCCTCACCAGGCCGAGCAGCGGGGCCTCCCCGATCGGCCGATCGACGATCGTCGTCCACTCCTGGCCGTCCGCCGAGGCCTCGACCTGGAGGCTACGCAGATACTCGCCGAAGTGCGGTCCCAGCCGTACCACGAGCCGCGTGAGGCGCCGCGGATTCTGCAGGTCGATCTGGACGTAGTCCGCGACGGAACGCCGGACGGGGACGACCCAATGCGTGGCGAGGTCTCTGTCGACGAGCGCGTGGGGATCGGGTCCCGACGACGTGGTGAGCCGTGCGGCGCCGAGCGGGACGGGGCGATCCGACGGGCGAGCCGGGCGAGGTGGTGCCCCGAGGATCTCCAGCACGCAGGTGTCGGCGTTCGCGTACCGGACGACGAGGTGGGCGTCGCCCGTCGTGCAGAGGGCTCGCATCGCGGGCGGCAACCTGGCGAGGTGAAGGATCGCATAGCGGACCCCCAGGTCGGAGAGCAGCCGGAGGCTCTCCGCGTCGGGAAAGGTCACGAGCGCCGTGTGGGTGTACGCCCCGGCGGGCGAGAAGCCGCTGTATCCGTTCACGAGCCGCTTCCAGTGAACCGTCGACCCCATCGTGGCGAGCGCGTCCTAGTCAGGAGGCCCGATCGGCAGCTCGATGATGGGGAAGCTCCCGGGCTGGGCGGCGAGCCAGCGGTACGTTGCCAGAGCGCCGTCGGGCCACGGGACGCTCACCGCGAACAGCGCGGGACGCCAGCACTCGGCGAGGATGATCAGCGCAGCGATCGCGAACCCGACCCGCCTCGGCAAGCGGTCGAGGAAGGCGTCGGCACCCAGACCGGCAAGCGTGGCGAGGGCGAGGACCACGACGGCCGCTGCCCGCACCGGCACGCGGAGCGCGTCGAACCCCGGTACGACGTGCGCGAGGAATGCATAGGGTCCCGGTAGGCCCGGACCGATGGTGGGATGGAGGTGCATGACCGGGCCGAGGGAGAAGAGCGCCATGACGATCGCCAGGCTCGCGTACAGGCCCGCGACGGCGCGGCCGCCACGGTCGACATGTGCGCCGCGCACGAGGCCGAGGGCGGCCAGCAGCACCGTCCCGATACCGATCACGGGGATCTGCAGTCGACCCTCGAGGTAGCGGCCGCGTAGGTACGCGAGCGGCGTCAGGAACTCTCCCAGGTAGTGCTCACCGACGGCCGAGAAGATGAGCGCTTCGGCCGGATCGCGCGCGAGACCATAGCGTTCGCGGACCATCGCGTACGGGAGGAACGTCGGGACGAGGGCGACACAGCTCACCGCGACGAGGGCGAGCGCGCGCTGGCGAGCGCGGGGTGCGGCCGGAAGGCGCCAGGACGCGTGGAGCGCGAGGAAGAGGAGGACGGCGATGCCGAAGAAGTACGCGTAGTAGACGCTGCTCAGCATTGCGAGGAGGAAGGCCGCGGCGAAGGCGACGCCCGTCCACCAGCGCCCTGTCGCGAGGAAGCGATGAAGGAAGAGGAAGGTGAACGGCATCCAGTGCGTCGAGAGCACGTGGACGTGGCCGAGCTGAGCGAGACGGAGCGGCCCGAAGGCGAAGAGCGCGCCGGCGACCGCCGCTCCCGCGAGCGAGCCCCCCAGCTCGCGGACGAGCAGCGCCGTGCCGGTCCCGCCGAGCAGGAAGGAAGCGAGCAAGAGGACGTTGTGGTCGAGGACCGCCGCGGGGTGAAGGAGATCGAACGGCAGCACGAGGAGCACGCCGGCCAGCAGGTGCTCCGAGAAGGCGAGGCTGTGGGCGAACGGGTAGAAGATGTTCGCCTCGAAGAGGGCGAACGGGTCATCGCGGAGCTGGTGCGCGCCCCAGGAGAGAATCCAGCTCGTCAGGTAGTGGTCGGCGAGGACGAGCGGCGAGGGTGTGGCGGTCAGCTGGAGAAACGCCCGGTCGGCACACGTGACGAGCGGCCAGGTCCAGGCGACGGTGAGGAGGGTGAACGCGGCGAAGAGGGTCACCGCCGGCGGAAGATGCTTCGGCATCGGGGCGCCGTACTCTAGGCACCCGGCGCGCGTATTGCGAGGGATCGCGCGCACGGGTAGCGGGTCAGTTGGCCGTAGCAAAGTGCGCGCGGGGAGCGGGGGCACCGCTCGCGAAGCAGGGGCCCCGGCGGCCTACTCCGCCAATTGCTGCGTAGCGGCCGCCGCCCTACTTCGCGAGTGCTGCCCCCGCTTCCCGCGGTGATTCACGACGGCAAACTGGTCGCGCTACTGGACTTGGCCCGAATTCGGATCCACCATGAGGCCGGACTCGTCGACCGCCTCGAAGTCTGAGCCGTGGATGGCGCCGAGCTGGTGGAGGTCGTCGTCGTTCCAGGCCGGGTCGGGGGCGCCGGAGATGAACCAGGCGGAGCCGTTGTCGGCGAGGAACATGCCGTAGGTCTTGAGGGCGGTGAGAATCGCCTGGTTCGTCGGCGAGACGCCGGAGAGGTCGATGCTCACTTTCAGGCGGAAGCGCACGCCCATCGGCGGGAGCGCGGGATCGGCGTCCGACGATGCTTCGTGCCGCGCCGGCCAGACGTAGGCGCTCCGCGTGCGCGGCGCGGTGAAGCGGAGGGCGTGCGTGATGCCGGTCACGCCGGTGGCTTCCTCGTGCCGCACGAGACCGGGGAGGATGGGAAGACCGGCCGCGTCCGCCGACGTCCAGTCCGCCGTGCGGAGATCATTCGCGCCGAGGTCCCAGAAGGCGCCGCTGGCCGCGAGCCAGAGCGCACCGCGATGCCGGCGGTGCGCACCGAAGAGCTCGTAGAGGCCGCAGCTTCCCGCCTGCACCACGAGCACGTGGCGGTCGCTGCCGCGCTCGACGGGCGCGGTCCGCGGGACGGGGTACGGCCCCGGATCGCTCTCCTCGCCGTAGGCGGTGAACTGGATCGTCACGGGGGTCTGCGCCGAGTCGGCCACCGCATAGGGGATGCCGATGCGCCGCGTGCCGAAGTCCGGATGGAGCCCGGTGCCCGCACCGATGCTGGCGACGTAGTCGTCCGAGCGCGGATCGACGGGCAGCGACGAGATGTCGGCGGTCCACACGTTGTCGGGGGGGAAGAATGCGCAGGGGATGTGGGGAAGCGGATAGCGCGGATTCCACGCGAGCGCGCTGGTGCCGAGCAGCATGGCGGAGAGGACGACCCAGAGGCGCTTCAAGGGGCCATCCTGTCATGCGGTCGCGGGAAGATCGAGCGGGGTGCGCGCGTCAGCCCGCCGCGCGCGGTGCGTCGAGGACGACGCTCATCCGGCAGAGAGCGTTCGCCAGCGCGACGGTCCCGATCGTCTCGAGCGTCTCCTCGCGGCTCATCGCGTCGCACGTCTCGCGCACCCGGCGCTGGATCGCGGCGGGCTGGTAGCGCACCGTCTCGCGCGCGAACGGGACGAGCCGTGCCTCCCGGCGATCGAGCTGCGCCGAGCCGAGGTGGGTCAGGATCTCGTCGACGTGAGAGCCCTCGAGCCCCTCGGCCGCGAGCAGTCGCCGCGCCTCGCCCTCGGAGTATGCGCAGCCGAGGGCCCGCGCGACGACGGCGAGGAGGAGGGCGCGCGTTCGTCTCGGCAGCACGGGGGAGTTCCAGGCGCCCTCGATCATGCGTCGCACGACGCTGGCCGCGGGCGAGTCCCCGAGGGCGGTGACGAGCGCGGCGAGCGGACCGTCGTTCGGCTGCGGCGGCGGCTCGGGCGGACGGGCGCGCGGGCGCATACGCCGGGCCATGAGCGGGCGGATGAAGCGGAAGAGCGGACCCCGGACGAGGGACTCGATCGGGTCGGGCGGCAGCGCCAGGAGGGTCGCGACGCGGTTGTTGAACGTGCAGAACGCCGCCACGGCCGCGATCTCGGTCACCGCACGCCGGTCGAGGCCCGCCTGCACGACCGCCTCGCTCTCCGCGCGCCCCGGCCGGGGGTCGGCGCGCGACAGGCGACGGAGGTAGTCGAGCCCCGCGCGCTCGCCCGGCGGCAGATCGACGACGTGGAAGTCGCGCACGAGGCGATCGAGGTACTCGTCGCGATAGCCGAGTACCTTCATGACGGCGCGCTGCGCGCCGTAGCAGTAGCGGCACGAATTGTCCTGGCTCACGACGACTGCGCCCAGGTCGAAGAACGTCCGGGGAAGGTAGGCGGCGGGCCGCTGGATCGTGTCGCGGAACGCCCGAACGATCCACGGGCTCGGCGCCAGCCGGGGGACCCAGCCGGGAAGCGCGCCGACGGCCCGGCGGACCTCTCTCGCCATCTCGCGTGGCACCGGGCCCGCGGGCAGCAGACATTCGCTCCACTCGGCGTCAGGAAGCGCGGCCGGGGCCGCCATCGACGTCATCGTCTCGAGCTCCCGCGCAATCCCCCCCACAGGAGGCGCATCAGGAACTCCAGCTGCCGGGCACGCCTGGGCCGGTATGGAAACCACATGGGCTCGCGCGGCCGGGAGCGCTTCTCGATCAGCATCGCCTGCGGCTGCGTGAACACGCGGATCCCCTCCGCTCCGCCGTGCCGCTGACCCACGCCGCTCCGCTTGACGCCGCCGAAGGGCAGATCATTGCAGCCCGCCGAGAGCAGGCACTCGTTGACGCACACCGAGCCGCTCTCGACGCGCTCGGCGAGCGCGATGCCCCGCGCGATGTCGCGGGTCCAGACGCTGGCATTGAGGCCGTAGGTGCTGTCATTCGCCAGACGGACGGCGTCCTCCGCGCTCGCGACCGCCATCACCGGGACGACCGGTCCGAACGTCTCCTCGCGCAGCAGTGCCATCGAGTGGTCGACGTTCGCCACCACTGTGGGCTCGAAGTAGATGCCGCCCGAGCCAGCAGCGCGTCTGCCGCCGGTCAGGATGCTGGCACCCTTGGCGACCGCGTCCGCCAGATGCCGCTCGACGGTCTCGACCTGCTGCGGGCCGGTGAACGGTCCGTAGTCGATCTGGGCGGCAACGCCGTTCGCACCGGTGCGCAGCGTGCGCATCTTCTCGACCAACCGGCGGGTGAACTCCTCGGCGACCGGTTGCTCCACGTAGACGCGCTCGACCGACATGCAGACCTGGCCGGTCATCATGCAGCCGCCCCAGGCGGCCGCCTCGACGGCCCGATCGAGATCGGCGTCACGCAGGACGATCATCGGATCCTTGCCGCCCAGCTCGAGGAGCACGGGCGTGAGCCGCTTCGCCGCCCTCTCCATCACCCGCTGGCCGGTCTCGGGTGAGCCGGTGACACAGATCATGTCGACCTGGTCGACCAGCGCGGCCCCCGTATCCCCCGCGCCGATCAGTACCTGCAGCAGATCGGCGGGCAGGACGCGGTTCATGGCGGCGCACGCGTACCGGACGGCCAGCGGCGTCAGCTCGGAGGGCTTGACGATGACCGCGTTGCCGGCGAGCAGCGCGGGGATCGCGTCGCCGAGGGCGAGCGTGAGCGGCGCGTTCCAGGGGCTGATGATCCCGACGAGCCCGCGCGGCTTGTAGACGACGCGCGCCCGCTTGCCAAGGAGCGGACGCGCGCTCCGTTTCTCCGGTCGAAGGAACCGGGGCGCGCGCCGGACGAAGTAGCCGATGTCGAGACACACGTTCATCAGCTCGCCGACCACGTCGAAGCGCGCCTTCCCCGTCTCGCGCTCGAGCGCTCTCAGGATCCTGGCGCGGTCGCGTACCACCTCCCGGCGTGCCCGCTTGAGCAGCTGCCCGCGCTCCTTGAGAGCGCGCGCGGCCCAGGGGGGCTGCGCCGCGCGTCCGCGCGCCGCCGCGGCGGCGACCGCGCCCGCATCGTCCACCGGCAGCTCTGCGAGTGGCGCGCCGGTAGCGGCCTCGCGGACCGCGAGTCGCATCCCGGGCGCAGGGAAGTCCGAGGTCACACCGACCGCCATGAGCGACCCTCCGGCGTTGAACCTATCTCAAAGCCGGTCACGGATCGACGCGGGCGGTGGCGGTGGATGTGCCGTCCTGCCGCTGCCGTCCTGCTTGACCGGACCCGCGTACCCGGCATAGGCGAGCCGCGGTGTCTGGAAGTACGAGTAGGTGGCGGGCGCGCCGAGGAAGAACATCTCGCCGCCGAGCGGCGCGGGCGGCCGGAAGGCCTCGACGTCGAGCGTGAGGCCATGCGGGCCCCGTGGTGATCGACGCCGACGAGCCGGACGTCCCACGCAAAGGGTCGGAGCGTGCCGTCGCCGTTCCGTGCATGGCACCAGACCGCCTCGCCCGCCGACGTTCGGTAGCGCAGGCCGAGCACTTGCTCGGTCGCGTCGAGCTTGTAGCGGCGGCGGATGCGGGGCGGGCGCGGGAAGTCGTAGTCGGTGTAGGTCCCGTAGTGGCGGCGGTCGCAGTCGTAGAGTGCGAAGGTGTAGAACGCGGCGCGCACGCGCTTGCGCAGCACCTTCGTGTCGGTGACGATCACCATGAAGGCATACTGCCGGCCGCTCGTCCGCCCGCGGAGGAAGCCGTCGAGGAAGTAGGTCGCGATGCCCAGCTTCGGCTGGTAGTCGTCGACGTCCGGGAACGTGAACCAGCGGGGATCGCCCCAGTCAGGCGCGTAGGGGTAGCGCTTCCAGTCCATCGCGCGCTGTCGGTACCACGAGCCCGCCGTGGCGAACGAGCGCGCGGAACGGGTTCAGCCTACGCCGACCTGTTCGGTACCCCTACTCCCACTCGATCGTCGCAGGCGGCTTCGAGGAGATGTCGTAGACGACGCGGTTCACGCCGGCGACCTCGTTGATGATGCGGGTCGAGAGGCGCCCGAGAAGGTCGTCCGGCAGCCGCGCCCAGTCGGCCGTCAAGCCGTCGGACGACTGCACGGCCCGGATGGCGAGCACGTTCTCGTACGTCCGCTCGTCGCCCATGACGCCGACCGTCTTCACGGGCAGCAGCACGGCGAAGGCCTGCCAGAGGCTCTGGTACAGCTCGGCGCGGCGGATCTCGTCCTGCACGATCGCGTCGGCGCCGCGCACGATGCGGAGCCGCTCCGCGTCCACCGGCCCGATCACTCGGATGGCTAGTCCTGGTCCCGGGAACGGTTGTCGGGTGATGATCGTGTCGGGCAGGCCGAGGACGCGCCCGAGCCGGCGCACCTCGTCCTTGAAGAGCTCTCGCAGCGGCTCGAGCAGCTCGAGCTGCATGCGCTCGGGCAGTCCGCCGACGTTGTGGTGGCTCTTGATGGTGGCCGATGGACCTCGAACGGAGATCGACTCGATCACGTCGGGGTAGAGCGTGCCCTGGGCGAGGAAGGTGGCATGCGGGATCGTCTTCGCTTCCTGCTCGAAGACCTCGATGAAGGTGGTTCCGATGATGCGTCGCTTGCGCTCCGGATCCGCGACCCCGCGGAGGTTCTCGAGGAAGCGCGCCGCGGCATCGACCAGCCGGACGTCGAGCTGCATGCGATCGCGGAAGATGCCGACGACCTCTTCCACCTCGCCCGCGCGGAGAAGGCCATTGTCGACGAAGATGCAGGTGAGGCGGTCCCCCACCGCCTGCTGGACGAGCGCCGCGGTGACGGTCGAATCGACGCCGCCCGAGAGCGCGCAGACGACGCGCTTGTCCCCCACCCTGGCCCGGAGACGCGGCACCTCCTGCTCGACGAAGCTCTCCATCGTCCAGTCGGTGCGCGCGTTCGCGACGCGGAGCACGAAGTTCCGCAGCATGGCGAGCGTCTCCATCTCCCGCGGGATCGACGCCATGCGGTCGCCGTGGCTCATCCACACGCGGGTCGAGCGGCCGCCGAGAGCGAAGAAGGGGTCCATCCGGACGACGCGGATGTCGGCCGGTCCAAACTCCTTTCGCTCCGAGCGGGCGACCTCGCCGCCGAAGGCGCGGTTCAGGATGCCCATCCCGTAGCAGATGCCGAGCACGGGCGGCGAGCCGCTGGTGAGCAGCTCGAGCACGCCGGGGTGGGGCTGCGGCGCGTCGGTGTCGTAGACGCTCGCCGGCCCCCCCGAGAGGATGACGCCCTCGGGATCGAGTCGGCGCACGACCTCCGGCGAGACGTCGAAGGGATGGATCTCGCAGTACACCTGGAACTCGCGCACCCGCCGCGCGATCAGCTGGGTGTACTGCCCCCCGAAATCGAGGATGAGGATCATGGTGGATACTGGGGGCCCGTGCGCTGCTCGCGCGCTCCGCGCGCTGCGCTGCTCCGATGCCCCCAGACCCCGTCGGCCGGCTTGCGCGCTCTCGCGCGCAGCCTCCCGGGTCGGTTAGACGACCCCTGGCTACTCCAGGCGGTAATTGGGGGCCTCCTTGGTGATGAAGACGTCGTGCACGTGGCTCTCGCGGAGGCCGGCGGGGGTGACGCGCACGAAGCGGGCGTTCTCGCGGAGTGCGGCGAGGGTGTGGACGCCGAGGTAGCCCATGCCGGCGCGCAGCCCGCCCACGAGCTGCTGCACGATGAAGGAGAGCGCGCCCTTGTACGGGACTCGCCCCTCGATCCCTTCGGGGACGAGCTTCATGGCGAGGTCGGCTCCCTCCTCCACGTCCTGGAAGTAGCGGTTCCGGCTGCCCTCGCGCTCGCCCATCGCCTCGAGCGAGCCCATGCCCCGATAGAGCTTGTAGGTGCGGCCCTGGTAGAGGATCGTCTCGCCCGGGCTCTCCTCGGTGCCGGCGAAGAGGCCGCCGATCATCACGGAGTGCGCGCCCGCGGCGAGCGCCTTCGTGACGTCGCCCGAGAACTTGATGCCGCCGTCGGCGATGACCGGGACGCCGGCCCGTTCCGCCGGCCGGAGGGCTTCGGCGATGGCGGTGAGCTGTGGCATCCCCACGCCGGAGACGACGCGCGTCGTGCAGATCGACGCCGGCCCCATCCCGACCTTGATGGCGTCCGCGCCCGCCCGGATGAGGGCCGCGGCACCTTCCGCCGTCGCGACGTTGCCGGCGATCAGCTCGACGTGGGGGAAGGCGCCCTTCACCGCCTCGACGGTCTCGAGCACGGACGTGGAGTGCCCGTGCGCCGTGTCGACCACCAGCACGTCGACGCCCGCCCGCACCAGCGCCTCGGCCCGCATCTCCCGGTCGGGCCCCGTACCGATCGCCGCTCCGACCCGCAGGCGGCCGAGGTCGTCCTTCGCCGCATGCGGAAAGCGGATCGCCTTCTCGATATCCTTGACGGTGATGAGGCCGCGGAGCTGGTTCTTCTCGTCGACCACTGGGAGCTTCTCGATGCGGTAGCGGTGGAGGATCTCCTTGGCCTCGTCGAGCGTGACGCCGGGGCGCGCCGTCACCAGCCGCTCGCGTGTCATCACCTCGCCGACGGTGCGGTCGAGCCGCTTCTCGAAGCGCAGGTCCCGGTTCGTGAGGATGCCGACCAGCCGTCCGCCCTGTGTGACCGGCAGCCCGGAGATGCGAGAGCGCTGCATGATTGCAAGGGCCTCGGCGATCGGCTGCTCGGGCTGCACGGTCACCGGATCGACGATCATCCCGCTCTCGGACTTCTTCACCTTCTCGACCTCGAGCGCCTGGTCGGTGAGGCCGAGGTTCCGGTGGATGATGCCGATACCGCCCTCCTGCGCCATGGCGATCGCCGCGCGCGCCTCGGTGACGGTGTCCATCGCGGCGGAGAGGAGCGGGATGTTGAGGCGGATGGCGCGCGTCAGCTGGGTCGAGACGTCGGTGTCGCGCGGCAGGATCTCGGAAGCGGCGGGAACCAGGAGCACGTCGTCGAAGGTGAGCCCCTCACGCAGCTGATCTGGCAGCATGGGCCCTCCTCCGGATACACGAAGGGGCCCACCCGGAGAGCCGGATGAGCCCCTTCGCTAGTGCCATGGCGTCTCTTAGCAGGCCTCCGTTCCTGGAACAAGGGTGCGATGCTACAAGGCGCGTCGTGATCGCTGCCATCGACGGCCGGACACCGATCGTCGATCCGACCGCCTTCGTCGTCGACTCCGCGGTGGTCATCGGCGACGTCGTCCTCGGGCCGGAGTCGAGCCTCTGGTATCACGCCGTCGTGCGCGGCGACGTCGAGCGCGTGCGGATCGGCGCGCGCACCAACATCCAGGACAACGCCACGGTGCACGTCATGCACCATCGCTGGCCGACGCTCATCGGCGAGGGCGTCACCGTCGGCCATGCGGCGGTCGTTCACGGCTGCACGGTGGGCGATCACTGCCTGATTGGCATCGGCGCGATCGTGCTCGACGGCGCGGTGATCGGCGCCGAGTGCCTGATCGGCGCTGGGGCGCTCGTCACCCCCGGGACCGAGCTCCCGCCGCGCTCGCTCGTGCTCGGGAGCCCGGCACGCCGGGTGCGGGACCTGACCGCCGACGAGCTGCGCCGTATCCACGAGTCGGCGGCGAACTACGTCGACCACGCGCGCCGCTACCGCGCCCAGGGGGTGCGCTAGTGGCTTCCGGCAGATGGATGTCCGCTGCCGCGAATGTCATGATGCTTCTCCTCGTCGTCGGCGCGGCGGCGCGCGCGGACGAAGCCCGCCCGTTG
>VBLA01000526.1:1976-6557 GCA_005879245.1 Deltaproteobacteria bacterium | reverse complement strand
AGCGTCCCGTCCGCTCCGGGGGCGAACACGCCATCGAGCCCAAGCGTGTGGAAATGGACGTTGAGCTCCAGCCCGGACCCGAAGCGCTGCACGACGGTGACCGTGCCGCTCTGCCCCTCCGGGATGCCGGCCCGCCGGCCACGCCGCCGGTACCAGCCGAGCACCGTAAGGATGAAGACGCCCAGGACGGCGCGGCAGAGGGCGTGGTCAAACGCCAGGCGGTAGCGCAGGCGGTGCGGCACGGTGAGCACCCACTGGCGCACCGGGACGGTGGGCAGCACGGTGTCGACGAGGTGCGCCGCCTGCTCGGCCATGCGACGGCCGCCGCAGCTCGGGCAGACGGCCCGCGCTTTACAGGAGAACGGCACGAGGCGCTCGAACCGGCACGTGTCGCACCGGACGCGGGCGAAGCCTCGGTCGAGCGCGCCACAGCCGAGGAAGTCCCGGAACTCGCGCTCGATGAAGCGCGGCACCCCGACGCCGTCGGTGGCGGCGGCCGTCTCCGCGAGGAAGCCCTCGAGGTGCGTGCGCACGACCTGGTGGAGCACGGTCCCGGCCGTCGACCGTGGCGCGTAGACCCGAGGCAGCACGCCGCGGCCCAGCCAATGCCGTGCCGTCCTTCGCAGGGTGAGGGCGCATCAGCCTCGAGAGCGGGATTGGCGGTGCATGCCGGCCATGCGTGTAACAGGCCGGGAAGCAGGTCGCTTCAGCTCCGGCGGGTCTTGGACCCAAGGGGATGATAGGCGGACGAGGCTCAGGAACCCCCTGTGGGTCGCCCCGGTCCCTCACGCCTCTCCGCGCACCTTGACACCTCGTGCGACGAGGCGGTACGCGGCCCCGTGTCTTCGCTCGCGCACGTTCGCGTGCTCGACCTCTCGCGTCAGCTCCCGGGCCCCTTCTGCTCGACGCTCCTCGCCGACCTCGGGGCCGACGTGCTGGCGATCGCCGCGCCCGACGATCCCTTCGGCGTCGGCATGCCGCTCCTCGCCCGCAACAAGCGCAGCATGCGGCTCAACCTGAAGCACGCCGCCGGGCGCGACATCTTCCGCCGGCTCGCGGCGGATGCCGACGTCGTGCTCGAGGGCTTCCGTCCCGGCGTCACCGCCCGCCTCGGGATCGACTACCCGACGCTCGCCGCGGCGAACCCGCGCCTCGTCTACTGCTCGATCTCGGGCTACGGCCAGGACGGTCCCTACCGCGACCGCGTCGGGCACGACGTCAACTACGGCGATCGGCATCCTCGCGGCGGTGATCGCGCGCGATCGGACGGGGCGGGGGCAACACGTCGACATCGCCATGTGCGACGGCGCCTTCGCCTGGAACGTCTACCACGTGCTCCTGCAGCAGCGCTCCGGGGCGCCACCCCGCCGCGGCGCCGAGCACGTCACGGGGGGCTGGGCCTGTTACAACGTGTACGAGACGCGCGACGGCCGCTGGGTGACGGTCGGCGCCTACGAGCCCCACTTCTGGGCGCGGCTCTGCCGGCACTTCGGGCGCGATGACCTCGTCCCCCAGCAGTGGGCGGGGGATCCCGCGCGCGGCGAGATTCTCGCGTTCTTCCGCGCCCGCTTCCGGGAACGGACCCTCGCCGAGTGGATGGCGGAGCTCGGCGAGGTGGAGATCTGCTTCGGCCCGGTCAACACCCTCGACGAGAGCTTCGCCGACCCACAGCTCCGCCATCGCGGCATGGTGGTCGAGCGGGACGGCTTCCGCATGCCGGGGCCGCCGATCAAGCTCTCCGCCACGCCGGCATCGATCCGCACGCCGCCGCCGGCCTTCGGCGCCGACACCGACGCCGTGCTGGCCGGGCTCGGCTTCGACGCGAGCGCGATCGCGGGGCTCCGCACCGAGGGAATCGTGTGACGCGAGAGGAGCGACGATGGCAGGACGGCTCGTCGGCAAGGTAGCGGTCATCACGGGCGGCGGAAGCGGCATCGGACGCGACACCGCGCTCCGCTTCCTCGAGGAGGGCGCGCGCGTCGTGATCGCCGACCTGAACGAGGCGACGGCACGCGAGACGCTCGACCTCGCGTCCCGCGCGGGGCACGGGACGCACGTCCGCTTCGTCCGCACCGACGTCGCCGCGGAGGCGGACGTCGAGGCGATGCTCGCCCTCGCCGTCCGCGAGTTCGGGCGCCTCGACTGCCTGTTCAACAACGCCGGCGTGGCGGGCGCCTTCGGGCCGATCACCCACCAGACGGTCGAGGACTGGGACTACACGTTCGCGGTCCTCGTCCGCGGCGTCTTCCTCGGGGTCAAGCACGGCGCACGCGTCCTGAAGGCGCAGGGGCACGGCGGCTCGATCATCAACACGGCCTCGATCGCCGGCCTCGCGGGCGGCGACGGGCCGGTCGCCTACTCGGCCGCCAAGGCCGCGGTGATCAACCTGACGCGCGCCGTCGCCCTGGAGCTCGCGCCCCACTACATCCGCGTCAACGCGATCTGCCCGGGCGGCATCGCCACCCCCCTCCTCCACCGCGGCAACGTCGAGGCAACCGAGGCCCTCCTCCAGAAGCTGCAGCCGTGGCCGGAGGTGGGGCGCGGCACGCACATCGCCGGCGCGGCCCTCTTCCTCGCCACCGAGGATGCGCGCTTCATGACCGGCGCGGCGCTGGTCGTCGACGGCGGGCTCACCGCGGCGGGCAGCGGCGTCATGAAGACGTTCGGCCTCGACCAGCTGATGCAAACCGGCGCGGGGGTCGACCGCGGGACGACGGGGCTCGAGGGGACGGCACGGCCCGTCGTCTGAGATCAGCATGCGCGAGACAATCCTCGAGGAGCGAGACGGTGCGGTCGTCGTGCTCACGATGAACCGCCCGCGGCAGCGAAACGCCTTCAACCGGCAGATGTGGCACGAGCTCCGCGACGCCCTCCGTGATGCCCAGGAGGATCCCGGGGTTCACGCGGTCGTCGTGACCGGCACGGCCGGTGCGTTCTCGGCCGGGCAGGACCTGAGCGAGATGACGGGCGCCGACGACCCGGGCTTCGGCGCGTTCATGGACCGGCTGTGCGCGTTCGACAAGCCGCTCCTGGCCGCAGTGAACGGCGTCGGCGTGGGAATCGGCCTCACCCTCTTGCTGCACTGCGATGTCGTCTACATCGCCGAGGGGGCGCGGCTCCGTCCCCCGTTCGTCGCGCTCGGGGTCGTTCCCGAGGCGGCGAGCAGCTATCTCCTGCCCGCGACCATCGGCTGGCAGCGCGCCGCCGAGGTGCTCCTCACCGCCGACTGGATCGACGCCCGGCGTGCCGTCGAGCTCGGCCTCGCGAGCCGGCTCTGCACCCCCGACGAGCTGCTACCCGCCGTGCGCGCCGTCGCCGCACGGATCGCGCTCCAGCCGCGGCAGGCGGTCCAACTCGCCGCGTTCTTCGAGAAGCGGGCGCCCGACTTCTCGAAGCGCTGACGCACCGGAAGGCCCGCGACGCACCGCGGTCTTCACCACCTCGCGTCGGCCACGCTCGTCGCCCCGGGAACCTGCAGCCTCCGCCTGAGCCACTCCGCGTTGAGGCCGACGGCGTCGCACAGGTTCTCGAAACTGAACGGCCACGTCCGGTCGGTGCTCGCGACGTAGGCGAGCGCGTCGAGCCCGGCGCGGCGACCAATGCTCGACCCGGCCTCGACCCGTGCCCCCGTCCAGCGCTGGCAGTCGTTCACAGCGCTCATCAGGACGGCCAGCATGAGTCGCTTCCGTGGCTCGACGAGGCGCGCGCCGGCCTGCTGAAGGTACTGTGCCGGCAGCATGATGTGAATCATTGTCGCACCCTATCGTTATCGGGTCCTTAACGGCAAACCCACAGCGGTTGACAGCCGCCCCGCAGGAGAGGAGAGTGCCGCCAGATCGCTTCACGCGGCTCGAGGCAGGCGCCTCGCCGATTACGGAAGCAATGGTGTTTCGACCTCCCCGCACTCCACGTCTGAATTCCCCGCCGGGCCGGAGCCATGTGCCAGTGCTCCCGGTTGGTCGGCGCATGTTCGTGAACGCCCCCAACGACCCGAGCCACGGCCTGGTACTGACCGACGACGTCGGGCGGACCGGGACGCAGCGGCTGGCCGACGGGGCCGAGGTGGAGATCCTCGCCTGGAGGCCGCGTGGCGGTTCGGCCACCCGCTACCGCGTCCACTCGATCTCCGCCGACGCGGAGGGGTGGGTCGGCGCCGAAGACCTCCGCCCTGCTCGACAGCCCGTACCGGTGGCGGCTTCGAAGCCGACGCCGGTAAGCACGGTGCGGCGAGCGGAGCCCGACGAGAGCGCGCGGAAGTTCGGCCAGCGCCGCTAGCGCTCGGTTGCAGAACGAGATCGTCGGTGCTACGGGGGGCGGTCCTCTTGTTTGTGCGTGACCCCGCCGCCCCCTCTCTGTCACGAGGATCGGCTCTCGCCCAGGCAACCGCGACAAATTCAGGCGTCCCCAGGAAAGGGACAGGAGTGGATCAGGATGGGCAGAAAGATCTTCGTGGGTAACCTCTCGTTCGACACGACCAGTGCGGACCTGGAGGCGCTGTTCACCCAGGCCGGGACGTGCGAATCGGCCTCGGTCATCACCGATCGGGCCACGGGCCGCTCGCGCGGTTTCGGCTTCGTCGAG
>VBLA01000526.1:0-1916 GCA_005879245.1 Deltaproteobacteria bacterium | reverse complement strand
CGGCGGCTTCTCCGGTCGTCGGGACCGGTACTAACCGGCGCCCCTGTGTCGGTCAGAGAGATCGCGGCCACACACCGCCAGCTCCTCGAGCAGCTGGCCGGGCAGATCTCGAACCGCCTCGAATGCGGATTCACGGATCTACCGGGCGCCGACGGCGCGACCGTCGGCGTCGAGCTGCGTGAACGCGGGCGAACCGTCGTCATGGAGCTTCCCGTGGCGCTGCTCGTGAGCGCCGTCTCGGATGCGGTCGCCCGGGAGGCGGTCCGCGTCCGCATCAAGGCGAGACGAGATCGGATGCTCTTTCGCCCGCCACCCGTCCCGCTTCCGAAGCGCATCACCTCGGTCGCCGACCCGGCGGGTTCGCGCTTCGGTTTCGGTCGCGGCCCGGGGCCAGGCCGCGGCCGGCGCTGACCGGCCCCGCCCCGGCGGTCTGGGCGAGCGCGATCACCCGACCTGGCCGGGCTCGTGGCCGCAGGTGACGTTCTCCGGCCAGACGAGCTCGCCGTGGAACCCGGCGACGGTGCGAAGAGTCGGAAGGATGATCGCGCCGGCAATCCCGAGGGCGACGAGAGGATCGACCGAGGGATTCCCCGAGGCGAGCGTCAAGGCGCCCGCCACGACGGGGGCGAGAGAGACGAGCGTGTCCCCGAGGTTGTGAACGTAGGCGAGGCGGATGGCCGCATCCTCGGCGGCCGGCGCGCGCAGCGCGCGGGCGACACCCCAGTTGGCCGCCGCAGCAATCAGACCGACGATCACCGGGACCATGCCCGCGACGGCCTCCGGTCGATGGAGACGCTCGAATGCTCGCCATACCAGCACGCCGCTGATCGCCAGGAGGCCGAGCGAATTGAAGAGGTTTGCGAATCGGAGAAGTCTGCCAGAAAGGCCGACGCGCAGGGTGTAGGCGAGGACCAGGAAGCCGAGCGCGACTTCGTCAGACAGGTTGTGGACGCCGTCCATCACGAGGCTGAGGCTCTTCGCCGGAATACCGGCGGCGATCTCGACGGCGAGAGCACCGGTGTTGAGCGCCAGCGCGGTGACGAGTGGTCTCCTTCGGTGCGCCATGGTCAGCTTCTCCTTTACCGGAGCCTAGTCACCGAGAAGAACGCGCGTCCGTCAGATCGGTGGCGTCAGGGACGGCCGATTGAGCGGCTCGCCGTTCAGTGCCCATGCAGCACACTCACCGAGCACTGAGGAGCCGGACAGTTCGGCGGTTAGGATTTTTCGGCCCGCCACCCGCGGGTATTGATCAACCGCTCGACGTGTGCACGAATCTCGTCACGGATCGCACGCACGCGCTCCGGGCGCTGCGCCTTCGGATCAGGGAGGGTCCAGTTCTCGCGTTGCAGGCCGGGGACCAAGCGGCAGGCTTCGCCGCACCCCATCGTCACCAAGAGCGTTGCCTGCGAAGCCATAGCGGGCGTGAGGTGACGAGGCAGCGCGGCGCTGAGGTCGATGCCGACTTCACGCATAGCGTCCACGACTTCGGGATGCACCTCCCCAGCCGGCTCGGTCCCTGCCGAGATCGCGCGCGCCTTGGCGGGGTCGGCTAGCGCGTTGAAGAAGGCCGCCGCCATCTGCGACCGGCCAGCGTTGTGGATGCACGCGAAGAGGATCGTCGTTACGTCCTCGCTCATCTTGGTCTCGCAACCAGCACCTCTGACGCGATGCCCCACTTGCTCGTGACGTTCCGATGAACCACTCCCCAATTGGTGGGTCGCAGGAAGGACAGCAAATCAATCGCGCGGCAGCCACCGACCAGATTCGGAGAGAGCGAGTGAAGTCGCGTTGCGGCGCCCATGACGAACCGCTCCAGCGGTGTGCGACCGTATGTGGCGCTCACGAGACAGAGGAGTCCCTCCATTGACAAGAGGCGATGCGCCTCTTCCACGACGAGAGTGATGTCCTCGGGGCTG
>VBLA01000507.1 GCA_005879245.1 Deltaproteobacteria bacterium | reverse complement strand
CCCCCGCGAGGTCGGCCGCCAGCTGGGCAGGAGGAGTGGTGAGAATGCCCAACCGATGGACGATCAAACGCGCGCTCCGCCGGCGGTAGTACTCGAAGCCCTTGCGGCCCACGACCGCAACGGCCGCCTCGGTCCCGCCGCGCTCGCCGAGGAAGCTCGCCACGTAGCGGAAGAGATTGGCGTTGTACCCGCCGCAGAGGCCCCGATCGCTGGTCAGCACGAGCAGGTCGATCCTTCGCTCGGGACGCCGGGCGAGGAGGGGATGCGCTTCGGGTTCGACACCCGCCGCCACGGACGCGAACAGCTCCGCGAGCTTCGACGCGTAGGGGCGGGCCCGCTCAGCCGCCTCATGCGCACGGCGCAGGCGCGCCGCCGCGACCATCTTCATCGCCCTCGTGATCTGCTGGGTCGAGCGAACCGTCGCGATCCGCTTGCGGAGGCTCTTGAGGCTCGGCATCAGGCCGTGAAGAGGCGGCCGAACTCCGCAAGGGCGGCTTCGAGCTTCTCTTGCAGCCCGGGAACGAGCTCCTTCTTCTCGCGGAGTTCCTTCAGGAGCGCGGCGTGCTTGGCCTCGAGGAAGGCGTAGAGCTCTCGCTCGAAACGCTGGACGGCGTCGACCGGGAGCGCGTCGACATGGCCGTGCGTCGCCGCGTAGATGATGGCGATCTGCTTCTCCACTGGGAGCGGCGCGAACTGCCCCTGCTTCATGACCTCGACCAGGCGTTGCCCGCGGTCGAGCTGCCGCCGCGTGGCCGCATCGAGATCCGAGCCGAACTGGGCGAATGCCGCCATCTCTCGGTACTGGGCGAGCTCCAGGCGGAGGGGACCCGCCACCTTCTTCATGGCCTTCACCTGCGCGTTGCCGCCCACGCGCGACACCGAGATGCCGACGTTCACCGCCGGACGCACACCCGAGTAGAAGAGGTCCGACTCGAGGAATATCTGCCCATCGGTGATCGAGATGACGTTGGTCGGGATGTACGCCGACACGTCGCCCGCCTGAGTCTCGATGACGGGGAGTGCCGTCAGGGACCCGCCGCCTTCCGCGTCGCTCATCTT
This sequence comes from Deltaproteobacteria bacterium, assembly GCA_005879245.1. Lineage (GTDB taxonomy): Bacteria > Desulfobacterota > Binatia > DP-6 > DP-6 > DP-23. The sequence continues at coordinate 3,369 of VBLA01000507.1, read as the reverse complement.
GGCGGAGCGCTCGAGCAGACGGGAGTGAAGGTAGAAGACGTCGCCGGGGTACGCTTCACGCCCGGGGGGGCGGCGGAGCAGGAGCGAGAGCTGACGGTAGGCCTGGGCTTGCTTCGAGAGATCGTCGTAGATCACGAGCGCGTGCCGTCCGCTGTCGCGGAAGTACTCGCCCATGGTGCAACCGCTGTACGGCGCGATGAACTGGAGCGGGGCAGGGTCAGACGCCGAGGCCATGACCACGGTGGTGTAGTCCATGGCGCCCTCACGCACGAGCTTGTCCACCACCTGCGCAACCGTCGAGCGCTTCTGGCCGATCGCCACGTAGAAACAGCAGACGTCACCGCCGCGCTGGTTGATGATCGCGTCGAGCGCGATCGCCGTTTTGCCCGTCTGACGGTCGCCGATGATCAGTTCACGCTGCCCGCGGCCGATCGGGATCATGGCGTCGATCGCCTTGATGCCCGTCTGCAGCGGCTCCCTGACGGGCTGGCGGACGACGATCCCGGGGGCCTTCAGCTCGATTCTCCGGGTCGCTGCCGTCTTGACCGGACCCTTGCCATCGACCGGCTGCCCGAGCGCGTTGACGACGCGACCGAGCAACGCCTCACCGACCGGCACCTCGGCGATGCGGCCCGTCCGGCGCACCTCGTCGCCTTCTCGGATCGCCTGCTGCTCGCCGAAGATGGCCGCACCGACATTGTCCTCCTCCAGGTTGAGGACGATCCCGTAGACGCCGTGAGGGAACTCGAGGAGCTCGCCCGCCGCGGCCTTGTCGAGCCCGTAGATGCGGGCGATGCCGTCCCCGGCCGAGAGGACCATCCCGGTTTCCCGTACCTCCAGCTGTTTCTCGAACTGCTTGATCTGATCGCGGATGACGTCGCTGATTTCGGCAGCGCGGATCTGCATCAGTCTCCTCTCCAGGCCGTCGACTAGACTCCGCCCTCGGCCATCTCCCTGCGCAGGCGCGCGAGCTGCGCCTTCAAACTGCCGTCGTACACGGTGCCCCCGGTGTCGAGCACCACCCCACCCAGAAGGTCCGGATCCACCCCGATCGACGCGAGCACCTCGCGTCGCGCGGTCAGGCGGCGCGCCAACTCCACGAGCTCGTTCTTCTCCGGCGTCCCAAGAGGTGCCGCCGACGAGATCGTCACCCGCACGCGCCCCAGCTCCGTATCGAGCATATCCTCGTACCAGCGGGCGACATCGGGGAGGATGGGCAGCCGATTCCGCTCCGCAAGGAGTGCGATGAGGTTCGCCACGATGGGCGAGAGACCGAGGGCGGCGGCGATCTCCTTCGTCGTGCGGAGCCGCACCTGCCCGCGCGTAGCGCTTCGCCAGCCGCCCGATCACGCGCTCGGCCCCGCGCGACTCACGAACTCGTGCACGAAGCGCTCCTGGTCGTCGGGACGCAGCGCGTGGCGCAGCAGGGTCGTCGCCTGGCGGACCGCCTCGTCGATCACGTCCGTCCGGACGGCCTGCAGCGCCGCCGCCAACTCCTGCTCTGCGACGAGGGCCGCATCGCTCTTGATGTGCTCGGCCGCGCGTCGCGCCCGCTCAAGAAGATCCTCCCGTTCCTGCGCGGCGGTGGCCAGGAGGTCCGCTCGCAAACGCTCGCGCAACGCCGGGAGGTCAGCGATGTCGCGAGCAAGCTGAGCACGGAGCGCCTCGGCCTCGGCGCGGGCCTGGGCCCCCGCTTCCAGGGCCCGGCCCAATCGCTCCCCGCGCGCCCGGAAGTATTCTCGGATCGGCTCACGCAGGAAGCGCACCAAGAGGGCGACGAAGAGAACGAAGTTCAGCGCTGGCCAGACCAGGTCTCCGGCCGTCGGTGGAAGCCCCGTACCGGACTCGCTCATGCCGCTCGGCCGAGCACCTTGCGAACCACCTCCCGCGCGATCTCCTCGACGTGAACACGAAGCCCCTGCCGCGCGACTGCTATCTCCTCCGCGATCCGGATGCGGGTGTCGGCGAGTCTCCGCTCTGCCTCGCTCCGCGCGTCGGCGAGGATCGACTGCTGCTCCGCCTCGGCTTCGCGCACGATGATCTGCATGTCGCGGTGGGCCTCGGCCTTCACCGTTTCCAGCGCCGCCGCGTGTGCCGCTCGCAGGCGTTCCGCCTCGGCTTGCATGGCCTGCGCCTGGCGGATGGCACCTTCCGAGCGGGCGGCGCGCTCACCGATGACCAGGAGGGGCATGATCTGAATCGACTCGCCCCGTCTTAATGGGCGCGTCGGGGCGTTTCCAGGGGGGAAGGCGGTGGCTACTTGCCGAGCTCGGAGTTTGCCTTCAACGCCGTACCGTCACCGGGCCGTTCCTCCTTGGGGAAGAAGGCGACTTTCCGGTCTCGGTCCGCCCGCAGGGTGTCGGCACCGCCCATCGTACACTGCCCCTCGAACACGACCCCCTCGTGGATCACGAGGCACGGAGTCGTGATGTTGCCGAAGAGCTTGCCGGGGGCGCGGATCTCGAGGCGCTTGCGCGCCGTGATGTCGCCCGTCACCCGACCGTGCACCACGACGGAACTCCCCGTGATCTGCGCGTTGACCTCGGCGCTCTCGCCGATGATCAGGGTGTCCTGGGCCGAGATCTCACCCTCGACGTGGCCCTCGATGCGCACGGTTCCCTCGAACACGAGCTTGCCGGTTACCCGGCTTCCCTTGCCGAGAAACGCACTGGTGCCGCCGACGTCGCCGGACGAGCCGCCCTCTCGCTCGCGCTCGATCATCTCGACCTCCGGAGGCGCAGCAGAAGTGACCGGCGACACAAGGCCGTCGGTCGTGACGCCTCGCGCCCGCTCAATCCGGTCGCGATCCTTTCCGAATAGCGCCATAAGGTTTGTACTCCGAGGGTGCCTCGGCCCGCTCCCCACGGCCGCTCTGCCCACTTCTCACGGACGATCATCAACTTTTACCACCCGGTCCCGGACTAAGTCAAAGCGTTCAGGTGCTTGGCCCAGCCGCGGAGCGCAGGCGCTCGATCAGCCGATCGAGCTCGGCGTCCGAGTAGTACTCGATCTCGATGGACCCACCGCGTGCCCGCGGGGTGATGCGCACGCGCGTCCCGAATTCCTTCGTGAGTTCCTCGGCCAGGGCGCGAACATGGAGGTTGCTGGACGTAGTGCCTGCCGTGCGCTTCGCTGGGCGCTTACTCCGGGCCGCCGCGAGTCCCTCGGTGGCGCTCTTCGAGAGCTTCCGGGTCACGACCTCGCGCGCAAAGTCCACCTGCTCGCGTTCGTCCTCGAGCGCGAGGACGGCACGCGCGTGCCCGGCCGAGAGCTCCCCGCCTTCGAGCTGCGCCTTGACCGCATCCGGGAGGGTCAGGAGGCGCAGCGTGTTCGTGATGGCCGGCCGACTCTTCCCCACGCGCTGCGCGA
>VBLA01000521.1:398-2708 GCA_005879245.1 Deltaproteobacteria bacterium | reverse complement strand
TCGAGCGGCATCCCGATCTCCGCCGCATCCTCATGCCGGAGGACTGGCCGGGCCACCCGCTGCGCAAGGACTTCGTCGAGCCCGAGGAGTACCACGGCATCTCGACCTCGCGCGAAAGCCTCCTGAAGGCGACGTAGGATGGGTCTCACCGGCTTCGAGGTCGAGGTGCAGCGCCCGCAGGCGGACGGGGGGCTCTCCACCGAGGACATGACCCTCAGCATGGGGCCGCAGCATCCCTCGACGCACGGGGTGCTGCGCTTCGTCGTCCGGGCCGACGGCGAGGTCATGAAGGAGGCGATCCCCGACATCGGCTACCTCCACCGCTCGATCGAGAAGATCGCGGAGAAGGTCGGCTGGCACGGCTTCATGCCCTACACGGACCGGGTCGACTACGTGGCGGCGATGCCCTGCAACCAGGGCTGGGCGATGGCGGCCGAGCGGCTCGCCGCGATCGAGGTCCCGAAGCGCGGCGAGTACTGCCGGGTGATCGCGACGGAGTTCAACCGCATCCAGAGCCACCTCCTCTCCGTCGGCTCCATGGCGATGGACATCGGGGCCTACACGCCCTTCACGCACGCGCTCCGCGAGCGGGAGTACATCAACGACCTGATCGAGGAGCTCTGCGGCGCGCGCCTCACCTTCAACTACATGCGGATCGGCGGGGTGGCGTGGGACGTGCCTCCGGCCTGGCGCGAGAAGGCGCTCGCCTACGTCCAGCGCTTCGAGCCGCTGATCGACGAGTTCAACGACCTGATCTCCTACAACCGCATCTACACGGAGCGGCTCGCCAACGTCGCGGTGGTGACCGCGGAGGACGCCATCGACTACAACCTGGTCGGGCCGAACCTCCGTGGCTCGGGTGTTCGGTACGACGTCCGTCGCGACGAGCCGTACTCCGTCTATCCCGAGCTCGATTTCGAGATCCCCGTCGGCCGGGGCGAGATGGGGAGGGTGGGCGACTGCTTCGACCGCTACATCGTCCGCATCCGGGAGATGAAGGAGTGCTGCAAGATCCTCCGCCAATGCCTGCAGCAGCTCCCCCCGGGTCCGGTGATCACCAAGGTGGCGCGTAACTTCAAGCCGCCTCCCGGGGACTGCTACGTCCGCGTCGAAAGCGCCCGCGGCGACATGGGCTGGTACGTGGTGAGCGACGGCACGGCCTTCCCCTATCGCTGCAAGATTCGCACGGGCTCGTTCGCCGCCATCAGCATCGTCCAGAAGGTGAGTCGGAACCTCATGATCGCGGACCTGATCGCGGTGATCGCGAGCCTCGACCTCGTGGCGCCCGAGATCGATCGCTAGCGCGATGCAGGAGCTGGTCGACGGATTGATCCGGAGCGGGCTCGCCCCCGCCGCCCTTCCGGCCTGGGTGCACTACCTGGTCGCCATGCTCGTCTTCGGGGGCATCGTCGTCTTCGTCTTCATCCTGCCGATCGCGGGCATCACGACCTGGGTCGAGCGACGGGTCGCCGGGCGGATCCAGAGCCGCATCGGGCCGAATCGCACCGGGCCGGCGGGCTTCCTCCAGTGGCTCGCCGACGGCATCAAGAGCCTCCTCAAGGAGGACATCGTGCCGGTGGCGGCGGACGCCCCGCTCTTCAAGCTCGCGCCCTACGTCGTGATGACGGGCTTCGTCGGCGCCTTCGTCGCCATTCCCTTCGGTGGGCCGCTCATCATCGCCGATTTGAACGTCGGCATCCTCTACATCACCGCAGTCACGGCGCTGGTGGTGGTCGGTATCCTGATGGCGGGGTGGTCGTCGAACAACAAGTGGTCGCTGCTCGGCGGCATCCGGTCGGCCGCGCAGATCGTGAGCTACGAGATTCCCGCGGGCCTCTCGATCTTCCCGATCGTCATGCTCTCCGGCGCGCTCAGCATGCAGTCGATCATCCAGGCCCAGGGCTGGGAGCCCTGGCGCTGGAACCTCTTCCACAACCCGTTCGTCTTCGTCGCCTTCTTCATCTTCTTCGTGGCCGCGCTCGCCGAGGGGAACCGCACGCCGTTCGACCTGCCCGAGGCCGAATCGGAGCTCGTGATGGGCTTCGCCACCGAGTACAGCGGCATGCGGAACCTCCTCTTCTTCATGGCCGAGTGGGGAAACCTCTACGTCATCGGCGCGATCGTCACGACGCTCTTCCTCGGAGGGTGGCAGATTCCCTGGGCCCTCCCCGACCACCCGGTCGTGCGCACCGTGCTCCAGTTCGCGTGCTTCTTCCTCAAGTCGTACTTCTGGGTGTTCGTCGCGATCTGGCTCCGCTGGACCCTGCCGCGTATCCGCGTCGACCAGATGATGATCATGTGCTGGAAGTA
>VBLA01000521.1:0-366 GCA_005879245.1 Deltaproteobacteria bacterium | reverse complement strand
GTATCACCTCCGGCGCGCGGGACTGACGCGGGCGGAGCTGAGCTTCAATCCGCTCTCGACGGCGCGGATTCCGTGGTGAGGTCGATGGGCTTCGGAACGTATCTCCGCAACATCAAGGACGCCGCGCTCACCATCGCCGACGGCATGGCCGTCACGTTCTCACACCTCGTCCGACGGCCCTACACGGTCCAGTATCCCGACCGGCTCCCCGATGGGGTGCGGGTCCAGGACACGCTCCCCTTCCGCTACCGCGGCATCCTCGAGGTCGACCTCGAGATCTGCACCGCCTGCCTCGCCTGCGAGCGAGCCTGCCCGATCGATTGCATCGTGATCGACGCCGAGAAGGACAAGGCCGCAGGCGGTCTG
>VBLA01000193.1 GCA_005879245.1 Deltaproteobacteria bacterium | reverse complement strand
CTCGCCGCGCCCGTACCCGCCCTGGGCGACCACCGTGCACTTCTGGTTCAGCCGCGCGGAGCGCGAGAGGAAGTGGGTGCTGGCCTCGGCAAAGAGGAAGGCGACGAGGTGATCGATCGCCTCGGTGTAGGCGGCGACGAGCGCGAGCCCGCCCACGCCCGCCTCGTGGCGCTCGCGCACGCCCGCCCGCGCCCGCGTCACGTACTCGCGGGCCACGACGCCGACACGCGTGACGTCGCCCTCCACCGGGGGCAGCGTCCCGATGCACGGCAGCGGGGTGAACTCGGGCGTGCGAGCGAGGATCACCCGCCCACCATATCCGGACACCCCCTCACGCTCCAGCGAACTACAATGTGCGTGCCCGCCGCGCATCCGCGAGGAAGCGGGCGATGCCGGCGTAGAGACCTTCCGCGATGGCCGCCCGGTAGGCCTCGTCCGCGAGCCGTCGTCCCTCGGTGGGATGGGTGAGGAAGGAGGTCTCGACCAGGACGCAGGGCATGTAAGCCCCCACCAGGACGTAGAAGGGACCGCGCTTCACGCCGAGGTCCGTGATCTCGCCGTAGCGCTGACGGAGATGCCCCACGAGCCCGCGATGCACGGCGTTGGCGAGCGCCACCGACTCCTCCATCTTCCCGACCTGCACGAGGTCGCTCAGGATGTAGCGCAGGTCGGCTCGCGCCGGCACCGGTCCCATCTGGGCGAGGCCGTTCTCCATCGCGGCAAGCCGGATGGTCGCGCGATCGGCGGTGTTGTTGAGGTAGTATGTCTCTATGCCGTGGAGGTGGCTGCCGGGGCTCGCGTTGGCGTGGATCGAGACGAAGAGATCCGCGCGCTCGTGGTTGGCCCGTGCGGTGCGTGCCGCGAGGGGTAGCGTGGCGTCTCCCGTGCGCGTGAGAATCGGATTCGCACCGAGGCGTTCGCGCAGCAGGCGGGCGAGGCGAGTCGCGATGTCGAGCGTCACGTCCTTCTCGATCACATAGCCGCGGGCACCGGGGTCCTGTCCGCCGTGGCCCGGGTCGATCACGATCTTCGGCGCGGCCACGGCTGGAACGACCCGTACGGGCCGGGGCTCCGCGACGGTGGCCGCCGGGACGGCCGCGTGCGTGATCGACAAGCTGACGACGCGTCCCGGCCCTGAGATCCGGTACGTCACCGGACCGTCCAGCTCGAGCACGAGGCGAAGGCGCCCGTCCTCCGCGAGGCCGAGGCGCGCACCCGTGATCGGCGGGGCGGCCATCAGGCCTGCGCGGACTCGCGGGGGGAGCCGCGTGCCGCGCGGGAGATCGAGATAGAGCCGTCGCCGCTCGTCGAGCGGCGCGACCTGCCGCACCGCCAGGTGCATCGGCGTCGAGGCGATGAGGCGGAGGGTGGCGCCGGTCGGCGTCGAGGACACGCGCACGTCTCGCAACTCGGCGGCGTGGCCCGGCTGCCCGACGAATAGTGTGCCGAGTACCAGCACGGCGCGCCAACTCCGCCCCCGCCCCATGACGGGCGGCGAGGATAGGGGAGCGGCGGCAGAGAATCAAGCTAGCGATCAAGACCGGTACGGGCCCGGAAAGCCGGCCACCCGGGGTCAGGGCGAGCTGCGGGCCACCTCGACGAAACGCGCGAGGATGGTGAGCGCCTCGAGCGGAGTCAGGCGCTCGGGCTCGAGGGTGGCCAGCTCCCGCCTCAGCCGTTCGTCGCGCGCGGCGAACAGGGAGAGCTGCGCCGGGGCAGGATCCGAGGGACGGGCGGTAGGGCCGCGACCGATTGGTTCCGCACGCGCGCGCGCTCGGCGGTGAGGCTGGTGAGCTCGTGGTAGTGCGTGGCGAACAGCGTGCGCGGGCGTTCGGGCGCTTCGTGCAGGTGCTCGACCACCGCCCACGCGATCGAGATGCCGTCGAAGGTGCTGGTCCCACGGCCGATCTCGTCGAGGATGACGAGGCTCCGCGGCGTCAGGTGGGCGAGGATGTGCGCCGTCTCGCGCATCTCGACCATGAACGTCGACTCCCCGCCGGCGAGGTTGTCGCTCGCGCCGACCCGGGTGAAGATGCGGTCGACGAGACCGATCGCCGCTTCCGCGGCGGGCACGAAGCTCCCCATCTGCGCCAGCAAGGTGATGAGCGCGGTCTGCCGCAGGTAGGTCGACTTGCCGCCCATGTTCGGGCCCGTCAGGACGACGATCTGCTCCTCTTCCGGATCGAGACGGACGTCGTTCGGAACGAACCCGCCGCCGGCGATCGCTTCGACCACCGGATGGCGCCCCGCGCGGATGGCGAGCGTGGGGGCCCGGGTGACCGCCGGCCGCACCCACCCGCGGCGGTGGGCGACGTCGGCGAGCGCTGCCAGGCAGTCGAGCGTCGCGAGCGCGTCGGCGGTACGCGCCAGCGTCGGGTGTCGTGCTCCCACGGTGTCGAGCAACGTCTCGAAGAGATGCATCTCGAGCGCCCGCAGGCGCGCCTCCCCGCCCAGCATCCGGCTCTCGTGCTCCTTGAGGGCGGAGGTGATGAAGCGCTCCGCGCCCACGAGCGTCTGCCGGCGCTCGTAGTCGGACGGCACGAGCCGCAGGTTCGCGCGCGTCACCTCCACGTAGTAGCCGAACACCCGGTTGTGGCGGACCTTGAGCGAGGCGATGCCGGTCCGTGCGCGCTCCGTCGCCTCGAAGCGGGCGAGCCAGCCCTTGGCGTCGCGCGCGGCGGCCCGCAGGGCGTCGACCTCCGTGTGAGAGCCGGCGCGGATGAAGCCGGGAATGCGAGTGTGAGGCGGCGGCGCGTCGACCAGCGTCGCGGCGATCTCGGCCGCGACGTCGGGGAGAGGGTCGAGCGCCCGGGCGAGGCGCTGAAGGAGCGGTGCCCGCGCCTCGGCAAGGCCCGCGACCACCTCCTGCACGCGGGCGAGCGCGCTGCCGAGGTGCGCCAGGTCGCGGGGGCCCGCACTCCGTGCTCCCAGCCGGCCGGCGAGCCGTTCCAGGTCGCCGATACCGTCGAGCGCGGAGCGCAAAGCCGCGCGCGCGTCGATCCGGTCCAAGAGCTCCTCGAGCGCGTCGAGCCGGGCACCGAGCGCACTCAGATCGCAGAGTGGATAGAGGAGCCACTCCCGGAGCCGTCGCGCCCCCATCGCCGTCTGCGTCTCGTCCAGCACCCAGAGGAGCGAGCCGCGCCGCTCGCCCGCGAGCGTCTGCAGGAGCTCGAGGTTCCGCCGCGTGGCGGCGTCGAGGCCGAGGAAGCCCGCGAGGGCGTACGCCTCGGGCGGACGCAGGTGCGCGGGCCGGCGGCGGTAGACCGCGTCGACGTAGGCGAGCGCCCCGCCGGCGGCTCGCGCTGCGAGCGGCGGCAGCGTCGATTCGACGGCTCCGTCGGGGAGCGTGGCCGTCGCCCACGGCCGCCCGTCGGTACACGCCGCGGCGACCGCCGGCGGCAGGTCGGAGGCGAGCAGGAGCTCGCGCGGCGAGAGTCGCTCGAGCTCATCACGGGCCACGTCCCATCCCTCGGCTTCCGTGGCCCGGACGGCGCCGGTGGCGAAGTCGACCACGCCGAGGCCGAAGCGCGTCCCGTCACCGACGAGCGCGGCAAGGAGACTCGGGACGCCCGGGTCGAGGCTCTCCTCCTCGAGGATCGTCCCGGGCGTGATGACCCGGACGACCTCCCGTTCGAGGAGGCCCCGGCCGCGCTCGGGTGCCTCCGCCTGCTCGCAGATCGCCACCGTGTGGCCGGCGGCGAGGAGCCGCGCGACGTACGGCTGCGCGGCGTGGACGGGAAAGCCGCAGAGCGGAACCTCGTCGGGGTCGCCGCGGTTCCGCGCCGTGAGCGTCAGGTCGAGCGTCCGCGCCGCGACCTCGGCGTCGTCGAAGAACATCTCGTAGAAGTCGCCGAGGCGAAAAAGGAGGATCGACCGCTGGTGCTGTGCCTTGATGCGGGCGTACTGCGCGAGAAGCGCGCTCTGTCGCCCGCCGGCCTTCCGCTCCGCCCCGCCCGCCCCCATGGACGCCACTTACCGCAGCGAGGGTTTCCTGGAAAGAGCGGCGCCGCCGCGGAGCCGTCTCGTCGACGAGCGCACTACTGCTTCAGTTTCTCATCGCGGCCCTTCAATCCGTTCAGCCGCTTCTCGAGCTTGTTCTCCTTCTTCTCGACGCGCTTCTCTTTGTGCTCCACGGAAGCGAGTCCCATCCGGATCTGCTCGAGCGCCTTGTTCACGTGCTCCAAGGCGGTCTTTCGGTGGCCCCCGTAGTCGTGCGGAACCGCCTGGAGATGGCCCTTGGCGGCCTCGAGCTCCTGTTGGGCGCTCGTCATCTCGGGATGATCCTGGGCGCGTGCGCCCGGCACGCCGAGCATGAGCCCCGCGGCGACGAGCGCGCCGGGCAGCGCCAAGATGGGGGCAAATCGTTTCCAGGGTCGAATCGGCATGGTCCCTTCTCCTCCTCTCGGCCTCAGAGGCCGCTCGTGCAGTGAGGGCAACGCGTCGCGCGAAGGGGGATTGCCGTCGCGCAGAACGGGCAGTCCTTGATGGTCGCCGGCGGCGCGGGCGCAGGTTCTTCCCGCTTGAGACGGTTCATGCCCTTCACGACCCCGAACATCACGCCGGCGATGATGAGGAAGTTGATGAGGGTATTGAGGAAGACACCATAGTTGACGGTTGCTGCGCCGGCGTCCTTCGCCGCCTTCAGGGAAGGGAACTGTCCCGGGCCGAGCACGAGGAAGAAATTGCTGAAATCGACGCCGCCCAGGACCCTCCCGATGGGCGGCATGAGCATGTCGCTCACCAGCGAGTTCACGATGGCGCCGAAGGCCGCACCGGTGATCACGCCGATGGCCAAATCGACGGCGTTTCCGCGAAGCGCGAACTCTCGAAATTCCTTCAGCATGGCGTCCCTCGCCCTGGCCGGGAGCCACCCGTGTGTGAAGCTCGGTCCGACTGTTTCGTCGCCCGTACCCGGACCCGGCCCGGCCTGTCAAGGCGTCGCCCGTGCACGACCGCCCCGAGCAGCACGCCACGGACCTCGTTGCACCAGGAGGTCTGCGCCCGAGAGCCGCCGCGCCTCAGCCACCGATGGCGGACTTCACCTTCTTCAGGGTGTCGAGGTTCTTCTGCAGACCGTCGACGTGCTGCTGCATGTCGAGGATCGCCGTCCCGAGCTGGCCGACGGAACCGAGGGCGCCCGACTCGCCGGCTTTCTTGATCACGTCCCCGAGCTGCGCCTCGGCGCTAGCGACTCCTCCCCGAGTGATGTCCGGGTCACACCCGCTTCCGCTTCTTCGCCATGTAATCGACGAGGAGATACTCGCCGAGACGATCCGGGCGGGTGTAGAGCGCGCGACCCTTGTTGATCCGCGTCATGCGCTCGACGAAGGCGCGGAGGCTCGGACTGTCGTCGAGCATGAAGGTGTTGATGATGATGCCCCGGCGCGTGACGCGCTCGACCTCCCGGAGGGTTTCCTGCGCCGCCCGCATGCTGATGCCGCCGAAGGAAAGCGGCCACTCGCAGTAGAGGCGGCCGCCGAGGAAGTACGCGGTCGGCTGGCCGTCGGTGATGACGATGATGTGCTGGTTGTTGCTCGGGTGGCGAGCGAGGAGATCGGCAGCCAGGCGGAGCCCGTCCTGGAGGTTGGTGAACGGGTCGCCCATGTTCCAGCTCGCCTCGGGAAGGTCGCGAAGCTTGAGCTCGACCGCCCGGGTGAAGAAGCCGACGATCGCGAAGTAGTCGCGCGGATAGCGGGCCCGGATCAGGCTCTCCATCGCCAGGGCGACCTTCTTGGCGGCCGCGAAGCGGCCTTCCCAGGACATCGACCAGCTCATGTCGAGCAGCAGGACGGTCGAGCTCGTGGTCGTCTGTGCCGACCCGTAGACCACGAAGTCCCCGGGGTGCAGGTCGAGCGGTGTGCCGGGGCGACGGGTGAGTGCCCGCTTCAAGGTTGCCACGAGGTCGAGGGCCAGGGGGTCGCCGTGCTCGTAGCGCTTGGATTCCTCCGGCCGGAGTTCGATCGCGCCGCGGTGGTCGGTCTGGTGGCCTCCGGGGCGGTCGCGCAGGAGTCCCTGGTAGATGTCGCGCAGGGCGAGCTGCCCGATCTTGCGCACGCCGCGCGGCGAGAGACGCATGCGTCCTTCGCGCTGCGCGAGGTAGCCCGCGTTCACGAGCACCAGCATCACCTGCTTGAGGGCCTGGAAGTTCCGCGCGGCGGCCTCGCCGAGAAGCGCGCGCAGGTTCTCCAGGTCGACCGCCTCGAGGTTCCCGGTGAGGAGCTCCTCCTCGAGACGCTTCAGGTGCTCCATCGCCCGCATCAGCTCGACGGCCTCGGCGTAGGAGAGCGATTGCGGGCCGTGGAAGAGGTCGCCGTAGCGGCGGGTGAAGTCTTCGAGGTCCTTGATGTTCTGGAGCTCGTCGAGCAGTTCATCGAGCTGCTCTCGGGCGTCAGGGTCGTCCAACCCCTCCTCCCGGAGTCGCTCGAGCGCTTCGGAGAGCCGCGGCGGAAGGCGGTCGAGCAGCTCCCGCCGCCGCGCGGCCTCGGCCGGATCGGCGCGCTCGGGCGTTGCGCGTTCCTGGTCGAGGACCTCCTCGAGCTTCTCGCGCAGCTCGGTGAAGGCTTGGCGGAGGTTGACCTGGCGGTAGCGGCCCCGCATCTCCTCGCGCAGCTGCTCGAGGAAGTCGTCGAGCCCCATGACGCGGACGCCTTCCCAGTCGAGCCCCTGGTGAAGGAGCCAGTCGAGCGCCTGCTGGACGTCGTCGGTGCAGGAGAGGTACTCGGCGAGCTTCTCGAAGACCCGGTCCGCCGCCAGGCGGACCTCCTGCGTGCCGTCCCAGGCGGTGTAGCGGAGTTTCAACATTCAGGCACGGTAGCTGTACCGTCCGCCCTCGTGGTCCTTGTTGAGCTTCTGATGGAGATGCAGGCCTTCGAGGACGAACTCGATGGCGGCGGCCATGAGGCCGGGGCTCTCGAAGGTGCCGAGCAGCGCCACGCCCTCCCGGAGACCCGGAATCTGGCGGATCCCCTCGAGGTACTCCTCGGCGCGCATCTGGTCCGAGACCTCCACGCCCCAGCCCGCTTCGAAATGCTCGATCACCCGCCTGAGGGCTTCGACCTTGAGGTACTTGTCCCACACCTGGAGCACCGCCCGGTTGATGAGGCGCTCGATCAGGTCTTCCTCCTTCTTGTCCTCGCCCGCGTACTCGAGCTCGATCTTGCCCGCCGTCGAGGCGAGTAACGCGTGGAAGTCGGTCAGGCGGGGGACGATCTCCCGCTCCCCGGTCCGGACGGCGCGCTTCTCCGCATTGGAGAGGAGGGTCTCGTAGTTGTTGATCGTCACCCGCACGCTCACGCCCGAGGACTGGTTGATCTCGTTCGAGCCGCGGGCCTCGAAGGTGAGCTGGGCGACGATCTCCTTCATGAAGGCCGGAACGCGAAGGTCGTACGACCCGCGATCGAGGGGCGGCACCTCCTGCTCGACGATGGCGATCTCGTCCTCGATGCTGCGGGGGTAGTGCGTGCGGATCTGGACGTCGAAGCGATCCTTGAGCGGCGTGATGATCCGGCCGCGGCTCGTGTAGTCCTCGGGATTCGCGCTCGCCACGATGACGACGTCGAGGGGCAGGCGGATCTTGTAGCCCTTGATCTGGACGTCCTTCTCTTCCATCAGGTTGAAGAGCCCCACCTGGACCTTCTCGGTCAGGTCGGGGAGCTCGTTGATCGCGAAGACGCCGCGGTTCGTACGCGGGATGAGCCCGTAGTGGATCGTCTCCTCGTCGGCGAGGTAGCGGCCCTCGGCGACCTTCACGGGATCGACCTCGCCCACCAGGTCCGCCATGGACACATCGGGCGTGGCGAGCTTCTCGCCGTAGCGTTCCTCGGGACCGATCCAGGCGATCGGCAGCGCATCTCCCAGCTCGGCGAGCCGGCGGCGGCATTCCCGGCAGATCGGCGCGAACGGATTGTCGTTGATCGCGCAGCCCGCCACCACGGGCACGAGCGGGTCGAGGAGCGCGGTGAGGCTGCGGATCACACGACTCTTCGCCTGGCCGCGCTCACCGAGGAACACGATGTGATGACCGGCGAGGATGGCGTTCTCGATCTCCGGGACGACGGTTTCGTCGTAGCCGATGATGCCGGGCAAGATGCGCTCGTTCCGCGCCAAGCGGGCGAGCAGGTTGCGACGCATCTCCTCGCGCACCGGCAGGACGCGGTGGTTCGAGGCCTTGAGATCTCCGAGCGTGTGCGGCGATTCGACGGCTTGCACCAATGGGATCCCCCGTTCGCGTTGCTCGGCGGATTATACGCGCGGCGCCGCGCGCCGCACAATCGCGAATCGCTCAGCGACTGTCTGCGAGCCAGGCGAACGCAGGACGCAAGCGGTCATAGGTGGCGAGCAGGTGCTCCGGCATGACCCGCACGTCGGCCACCACCGGCATGAAGTTCGTGTCGCCGGGCCAGCGCGGGACGATGTGCCAGTGGAGATGGTCGCGGACGCCGGCGCCGCCCGAGACACCGAGGTTCATCCCGAGGTTGAAGCCTTCGGGCGTGAGCGTCTGCGCGAGCGTGGCGAGCGCCCGGCGCAGCGTCTCGGCGAGATCGGCGTGCTCGTCGGCGGGAAGCCCGGGCAGATCGGCCGTGTGACGGCGCGGGGCGATCATCAGGTGGGCGCTCTGGTAGGGAAACCGATTCAGCATGACGAGGCTCGCCCTGCTCATCCCGAGCAGCAGGCGCTCACGTGGGTCCCCCTCACAAGCGGCACAGAAGATGCACCCCGTCGGCGTCCGGTCGCCGATGTACGCCATGCGCCAGGGCGCCCACAGCACATCCATGCCCGCCCGGGATACCACACGCCCCGAGAGCAACAAGAGCAGCCACCTGTTGCTGGGCGCGGCTTCGCCGCGCCCGCACGCCCCGAGCGCGCAGAGCGCGCGAGCAATCAAGAGGGAGCCGCGCACTCCGCCCGCGGCGACCGGTTTCCGGGGGCAGCGGAGGAGCGGAGCGCGCGGCTCCGCCGCGCGCGAGCACCGCACGGGCCCCCGGGACCTATAACTCGTCGGCGTCGGCCGGTGTCCAGGGCTTGCCGTCGACCCGGAGCCGGAGTTCCTTTCCCACCTTGAAGAACGGCACCCGCTTGGCGTGGACCGCCACCAGCGCCCCCGTCTTGGGGTTGCGGCCCTCGCGCGCGTGGCGGTGCTTCACCACGAAGCTGCCGAAGCCACGGATCTCGATGCGTTCGCCGCGCGTGAGTGCGTGCGTCATGCTATCGAAGACGGCGTTCACCATCACCTCGGCGTCCCGGCGCGAGAACCGGGGAAACTGCTTCAGTACCTCGTCGATCAGGTCGCGTTTGGTCATGCTCAGCCCTGGGACGCTGCCGTCATGAGCGCTCGCCCGGCTCCCTAGTCGGCGAGCGGCCCGTGATAGAGGAAGAGGAGGCCGCCGGCCAGAGGCGTGCGCGCCGGCAGGAGGCTCTCGCCGAGGAGGTCGAGCCACCAGAGCCGCCGGTGCGCCCGCACGCGGGAGACCCGTGGCTCACCCGACTCACCAGCCCGTTTCCACGCCAGGCTGGTCGCGTCCTCGAGACCGCCGAGTTCGTCGACCAGCCCTGCCGCCTTCGCCTGTGCTCCGGAAAACACCCGCCCGTCGGCCAGCTCGCGCACCCGCGCGGGCTCCATGCTCCGGCCGCGCGCCACCGCGTCGACGAACTGACTCAGCACGTCGTCCACCACGCCCTGGAGGAGCGCTCGTTCCTCGGCGTCGAGCGGACGGAGCGGGTGACCGGTGTCCTTGAAGCGGCCGCTCTTGACGATCTCCTCCGAGACGCCGAGCTTGTCGGCGAGCGGGGCCAGGTACTGCACCTCCATGAGCGCCCCGATCGACCCGGTGATGGTGCCCGGATCGGAGACGATCACGTTGGCGGCCGAGGCGACGTAGTAGCCCCCGGACGCCGCGACGTTGCCCAGCGAGGCGACGACCGGCTTCGCCGCCCGCACGCGCCAGAGCTCGTCGTAGAGCTCCTGCGAAGGCGCGACCGCCCCGCCAGGCGAGTCGATGCGCACCACGACCCCTACCGTCGTGTCCTGCTTGCGGAAGCGCTCCAGCGTCTCGACCAGCTCACCCGCATCCTCGATGACGCCGCGCAGCTCGACGAGCCCGAGCGACTTCCGCAGGGCGAGGCGGCTCAGCAGGTCACCCTCGCCGAGCAGACCGAGGCCCCCCGCGAGGAGGAGGACCCCGAGGAGCGCGCCAGCCAGGATCGCGAGCCGTCGCAGGATGGGATGTCGTCGCGCCATGAGAGGCCGATCCGCTTCTCGCGCGAGTCCACATTGGTCACCTCGGCCTCGACCACGTCGCCGAGCTTGAAGAGGGAGGACGGCTTGTCGACCCGCTCGTTGGAGAGCTGCGAGACGTGGATTAGCCCCTCGACGCCCTCCTCGAGTTCGACGAAGGCGCCGAAGTCGGTGAGGCTCGTCACCGCACCCTTGACCCGCGTCCCCACCGGGTAGCGACGGGGCACCTGCGACCACGGGTCCTCCGTGAGCTGCTTGATGCCGAGCGAGATGCGCTCGTTGTCGACGTCGATGCCGAGCACCACCGCCTCCACATCATCGCCCTTCTTGTAGAGCTCGGAGGGGTGTTTCACCTTCTTCGACCAGTGGAGGTCGGAGACGTGGACCAGGCCGTCGATGCTCTCCTCCACCTCGACGAACAGGCCGAAGTCGGTGATGCTCTTGATCTTGCCCTTCAGCTGGGACCCCACGGGATGCTTGATACGCACCATCTCCCAGGGGTTCGGCTCGGTCTGCTTCAGGCCGAGCGAGATGCGCCGGTTCGTCGGATCGACGTCGAGCACCTGGACGTCGACTTCCTGCCCGACCTCGAGGACCTTCGACGGATGGGTGACCCGCTTGGTCCAGGACATCTCGGAGACGTGGATCAGCCCCTCCACGCCCCGCTCGATCTCGACGAAGGCACCGTAGTCGGTGAGGCTCACGACCTTCCCCCGGATGCGCGCGTTGAGCGGCAGACGTTCGCCGATCGTCGTCCAGGGATCGGGCAGAATCTGCTTCATGCCGAGCGAGACCCGCTCGCGCTCGGGGTCGTACTTGAGCACGACGACCTTCACGCGATCCGCGACGTTCAGCACCTCCGACGGATGGCCGACGCGTCCCCACGACATGTCGGTCACGTGCAGCAACCCGTCGATGCCGCCCAGGTCGACGAAGGCGCCGTAGTCGGTGATGTTCTTCACCGTCCCCTCGAGGATGACACCTTCCTCGAGAACCTTCAGCGTCTCCGACTTGAGCTGGGTGCGCTCGCGCTCGAGCACGGCACGCCGGGAAACGACCACGTTGCCGCGCGAGCGGTTGAACTTGAGGATCGCGAACCGGCCGCGCTGGCCGATGTAGCGATCGAGGTTGCGGCTGGGGCGCAGATCGGCGTGTGACCCGGGCAGGAAGGCGGCCACACCGATGTCGACCTTGAGACCACCCTTCACCTTGCCGACGATCGTGCCGTCGACGGCGCCCTCGCGCTCGAAGGCCTGTTCGATCTCGCGCCAGACGCGGAACTGCTCGGCCTTCTGACGGGAGAGGACGATCTCGCCCGATTCGTTGTCGCTCGCCTCGAAGTACACGTCGATCTGGTCGCCCTCTTCCACCGTGATCGTGCCGTCGCGCGTCGTGAACTCTTCGAGGCGGATGTGCCCTTCGGACTTGTAGCCGATGTCGATCGTGACGCTGTCACGCCCGATCACGACGACGCGACCGGTGACGACCTCGCCCGGCTTCGGGCTCTTGAGACTCTGCTCGAAGAGCGCGCCGAAGTCGTCATCAGCTCCGGTGGTGGGACCGGATTTTCCCCTGGTCTCGGGCATCAAGCGGCTACCCCCTCCGGGCAGGATTGTAGACTTAAGACGGGCGCGGTGCGCAACGTCCTTCTATAGACCTGCCCATTCTGGGATTCAAGGGCGAATGCAAGGGCTTTCGCGTGGTTACGGAGGGTCGGTCATCCAGCGCGCGCGCACGACGCGTTCCATCGCGTCGACCACCGCCTCGAACGTGAGCCGTGTCGTGTCGAGCACGACCGCGTCGGGGGCCGGGCGGAGTGGCGAGTGCTCACGTCCCTGGTCACGCTGGTCGCGCTGGGCCAGGTCGCGGGCCAGGGCCTGCTCGTCGACCTCCCCGCCCCGGGCACGGAGCTCCGCCGCGCGGCGCCGGGCACGCTCGGTCGGGTCGGCCGTGAGGAAGAGCTTGGCCGCCGCGTCGGGGAACACGACCGTCCCGATGTCGCGGCCCTCCATGACGATGCCCCCCCCGGCCCCGAGGTCACGCTGGAGCGCCACCAGGCGCTCGCGGACGGCGGGGCGCGTCGAGACCCGCGAGGCGAGCTCGCCGGCGTGCGGCCCGCGGATGGCGTCCGAGAGGTCGCGACCCGACGTGCCGGACACCGGGCCGGCTCCCCGGACGAGAAGGCGTTCACCCCCCTCGGCCAGCTCGAAGCTCAGGCCCGCGACCAGCTGGGCGAGCGCCGCGTCGTCGTCGAGGGCTACGCCCCGCTCCTCGGCAAGGATGCCGACGGCCCGGTACATCGCGCCCGTGTCGACGTGGGCGAAGCCGAGCCGCCGCGCGAGGGCGCGGCTGGCGGTCGTCTTGCCCGCGCCCGCCGGACCGTCGATCGCTACCACCGGCCGGGTCATCGCGGCTCCACCTGTGCGCCGAGCTCGACGAGGCGCGTGAAGAACCCGGGAAAGGAGACGTCGACGCACTCGGGGTCGCGGATCTCGACCCCGCCGTCCGCCACCAGCCCCGCGACGGCAAAGGCCATCGCGACGCGGTGGTCGCCTCCCGCGTCGATGCGTCCGCCGCGGAGCCGCCGGCCGGCCGTCCCCTGGATCACGAAGCCGTCGGACGTCGTCCGCATCGAGACCCCGAGCGGGCGGAGCTGCTCGAGGGCGGCGATCCGGTCGCTCTCCTTCACCCGGAGCTCGCTCGCTCCGCGGAGGACGGTCTCACCCTCGGCGAGCGCCGCCGCGACGGCCAGGACCGGTAGCTCGTCGATCGCCGCAGGGACCTCCTCGGGAGCGATCGTCGTGCCATGGAGCGCGGCAGCAGTGACGCGGAGCTCCCCCCGCGGCTCGCCCGCGGCATCGTGAGCGTCGATGACGTCGACGACCGCACCCATCCGCCGGAGGATCGCGAGAAAGCCCGTGCGCGTCGGGTTGATGCCGACGTCCCGGAGCCGGATCGCGGAGCCGGGGACGAGGAGCCC
>VBLA01000520.1 GCA_005879245.1 Deltaproteobacteria bacterium | reverse complement strand
GATGCCGACGATCGCGATCGCGAGCACACCGAGTGCGTCGGTCAGGATGCCCGCCAGGGTGGGGGCAAAGAGCCCGACGAAGGCGCTGCCGATCGCGCCCGTCTTCGCGGCCCCTGCCGCGAGCTCCTCGTAGTACCGATCGTGCATCTGCGCCGAGTGGCTGACCGCGCGCGCCGTGATGAGGAACGGGATGACGAGCGTGAGGGGATTCAGGGCGAAGCCGGTGAGCCACATGAGCCCGAAGCCCCAGAGCGCCGCGAGACCGCCGGAGATCGTGGGCCGGAGTGCGCCCCGCCAGTCGCGGAAGTAGGCGTAGAGGGAGAGCCACGTCAGCACGATGGCCGCCACGAACGCGATCAGCACCTGCCCCTGGAGGTGGAGGATCCAGCCGTTCAGCCGCGGCTGCCCGCTCACGTAGATCGCTGCGTGCTCGTCCGCGAACGGCAGGACCCGCGCGTTCACGGCGTCGAACAGGGTGCGGTAGTCGAGGCGCCGCTCGTCGAATCCGGCCCGGATGATGGCGGCACGCTGGTCGAGCGAGACCATCGAGCCGAACGCGTAGGACTGGATCACCTCGTGACGGATCTCGTCCACCTCGTCCTGGCTCTGCGGCGGCCCGAGCATGATCGGGTCGCTCTCGATCAGCCCGCCGGCGCGGACGCGCGCCCAGCGCGTCATGCGGTGCGCCACCGAGGTGACCTGATCGTGATTGACGGCCGGGAGTCCATCGACCACGTCCGTCAGGCGGAAGATGGTCGTCAGGAGCGGAACCGTGAAGATCGTCCCCTCGCGCGCCTCCACCATCACGGTCAGCGTGTTGGCCTCGCTGAAGTTCCGGTGGTAGCGGTTGTGAACCGCGATGAAGGGGTGGCCCTGCGGAAGCAGGTCGCCGGCGTGAAACTCGAGCGACAGCCGCATCGCGGCGAGCCCGAGACCGACCGACACCACCACCACCGCCGTCACCACCCAGCGGGCGTGCCCGACCAGCCATCCGAGCAGACCCTTCATTCTTAGGGGAAGTTCCGGGCGGTACGCGGACCCATCCGAGCGTGCCGGGCCCCGTATTGCCAGAGCCTACACGGTGTCAACAGGTCCGTTACTCCGCGCCCCGAACCGGCATCTCACGAAGAGGAGGTTCGCCACGATGTACAAGCCGAAGCGTCCTCGTCAATGCGACATGCCCGCCCCGGGCACGACCCTGAGGGCGCTCGTGCTGAACGCCTCCCTCAAGCACGGCCCGGCGCTCTCCAACACCGAGGAACTGGCCCAGCTCGTCCTGGACCACATGCGAGAGCACGACGTGCTGGGAGAGATCGTCCGGCTGGCGGACCGAAACATCCCGGTCGGGCTCGGCTTCCGGGAATCCGAGGACGACGACTGGCCTCAGCTCGTCGCCGCCCTCCGGGCCGCCGACATCGTCATCTTCGCGACCCCGATCTGGTGGGGCGGCCGCTCGAGCCTCATGCAGCGCGTGATCGAGCGCATGGACGCGCTCGACGAGGAGTACCGCGCCGACGGGCGGAGCGCCCTCTACAACAAGGTCGCCGGCATCGTCATCACGGGGAGCGAGGACGGCGCCCTCTCGACCATGGGCAGCATCATGATGGTGCTCACCTGGATGGGGTTCACCCTGCCGCCCGAATGCGCCGCCTACTGGATCGGCGAGGTCGGTCAGCCGACGAGCGAGGACTGCGCGAAGCGCCGCATGAACGAGGCGACCCAGCACATGGCGAAGAACCTGGCGCGGAACCTCGTCTACTACGCGCAGCTCCTGAAGCGACACCCGCTGGTGCCGAAGGCCGGCGAGGCCTGACCCGCCACCCGGCCTAGGATCGGGCGCCCCGCGTCCACTCGGGACCGTTGGCCCACTCCCCTCCGCCACTTCCCCCCGCTGGCGTATTCGAGGATGGAGATGCCCGGGAAGTCGATCGTCCCCTGCCCACCCGGGTGGTCGCGACGGTTCTGCATGTAGAACACGACGCGACCCTGCGCCGCGTCGATCACGTGCCACTCGTAGGCGGTATAGATCTCTCCGTACTTCGCCATGATCGGCTTGATCCATGCGCGCACCGTCTCCCGTCCCCGCATCGTCCCGTAGAAATGCTCGACGTAGACGCAGTCCTCGGTGAAGAGATCGGCCCACGCGTCCCAGTCCTCACCGACGGCGCCGGTGCGCCAGTACACGCGGAAGGCCTGCTCGAGCTCCTGGTGACCGAATGTGCCCACACGCGCCTCCTTCAGTCGACGTAGAGCCCGGAGCCGACCCCGAGGGTCTGCCGGCCGACCTGAACTCTCCGCATGTAGATGTCCTTGTGGCCCGCCTTGCCACCGTAGGGACGCGGCCAGAGGTACCCCGTCTGCCAGCCCGCGCTCTCGGTCTGGATCAGCTGGATCAGGTCGCGCTGGATGGGCCGGCCGTCGGCACTTTTCAGATTGATCTGATTCTTCCGCTCGAGCTCCGGGTAGAGCGGGTCGGCCAGCACGTCGCCCCGGGTGTTGATCACGAACACCTGCGTCTGCATGTAGACGAACGGCCCGTCGCGCTCGCGGACGAGCTTCAGGGCGGCGCGTCCGTCCTCCTGTAGGCGTGCGACGGCCATGTCGACCAGCTCGGTGACGAAGCGCCGGTCCACCTTCAGGTCGTACACGCCGCTCCCCACGATGTAGCTCTCTCCCGACGAGGTCTCGACCCGCTTCAGATACGAGGCCTTCCAGACCGGTGCCCCACCGGCCGGACGCGCCCGCTTGTAGAAGATCCACGCATGATCACGAGTCGCGAGCGCCTCGAGGCCCCAACGTCCGAAGGAGCGGCCTTCCGCTCCCTTGATCGTGGTCAGGTCCGCGCCGAGCCGGCTCCGGTCTGCTCCATGGACGACGATGCGGTTCGTGCCGGCCTCGGCGATGAACAGGTAGGTGTCGTCGTGGCTCCACACGCTCGGCCGCCGGCCGAGCTCGGGGAACGCTTCGCTGCCCCTCGCCTGGACCAGGGCCGCCGCGCGCTCCACGAACGTGATCAGCTCCTCGGTCGTTCGCGGCGACGTCACGGCCGGCTTCTCCGGCTTCACCACCTGCTGCGGCTGGCAGCCGATCATCAGGTATAGCAGGCAGAGGACTACCCCGATGCGGTTTCCAATCACCGCCCGCGACGCGCGCATGCCGGAACCTCCGGAGCAAAGAGACGCGAACCGCTTATGACCGGCGGGAAGACCTGTCAAGGCAAAGCGCGGTACCAGGCGCGGTTCAGCGCACATGGTTTCCACTACCTTGACACGCAGCCGAGTGGAGACGTACGTGACGGGAACCCGGCGCTGCCCGTCCGCGACGCGATGGAATTCGGCATCTTCAACAGTCTCTACCTCCCCCGCATGCTCCGCGAGCGGGACCCGGAGCACGCCGAGCAGAAGCGGCTCCTGGACGAGGTCGAGTGGGTCAAGGCCGCCGACCGCGCCGGGTTCAAGTATACCTGGGCGACCGAGCACCACTTCCTGACCGAGTACTCGCACCTCTCGTCGAACGAGACGTTCCTCGCCTACGTCGCCGCGCTCACCCGCCGCATCCACATCGGCACGGGGATCTTCAACGTGACCCCGCCGGTCAACCATCCGGCGCGGGTCGCGGAGCGGGTGGCGATGCTCGACAACCTGAGCCAGGGCCGCTTCGAGTTCGGGATGGGGCGGGGATCGTCGACCATCGAGATGCGGGGGTTCGGCATCCTCGATCCCGATCTGACCCGGCAGATGTTCGACGAGGTGGTCCCGCAGTTCCAGCGGATGTGGCGGGAGACCGAGTACGCGTTCGAGGGCCGGTTCTTCTCGATGCCGCCCCGGAACGTCCTCCCCAAGCCCGCGACCAAGCCGCATCCTCCGATGTGGGTGGCCGCCGGGAGCCCCGCCACCTTCGAGAAGGCCGCCCGCATGGGCCTCGGGGTCCTCTGCTTCACCATGGGCGCGCCCGACACGCTCGCCCGGTTGATCGAGACCTACAAGAGGGAGATCGAGCACGCGGAGCCGGCCGGCGCCTACGTCAACAACAACGTCATGGTGACGAGCCAGATGCTCTGCCTGGAGGACGGACGGAAGGCCCGCGACATCGCCTGCAACATGGCGTCGGGC
>VBLA01000192.1 GCA_005879245.1 Deltaproteobacteria bacterium | reverse complement strand
CGTTCGGGGCGCGGTCGCCGGTGTCCTTCGCCATGAAGACGAGCTCGTCGTCGTCGCCGAAGGTGAACTCGGTCTCGGCGCCGTCCTCGGACAGGATGAGCTCGCCGTCGGCGCCACGCGGGTCGAACTGGAACGGGACGGGCTCGAGGCTTCCGTGCCGGACGGCGTACAGGCGACAGCGTGAGGTCTCGCGGTCCGGCAGGCCGGCGAGCAAGCCGGTGCGGACGATCACCGGGTCTTGCTCGCGCTGGAGCGTCTTCGTCTCGTGTGCCGGGAACATGCCCGGCGAGGCTGTAACCCATCCCGGCAGCGCGAGGACGAGCGCCGCCAGCAGTAGGCAGCACTCGACACGCCTCGTCCGACGAGCTACGTCGTGACCACGACGGTCGGGCATCGGCCCCCACGATACGCGCATCACGGGGGCGGCGTCCAAATGGGTCCCGGGGGTGCGCTGATCCGACCGCATGAAGCCTTGCCTAATCGCGGAATCCGGCCCTGGGCGTCGCAGGCGCGGTCGATGCGGGTCGCCACGCGACCGTCTCGCACCGGCTCCGCGGGCTCGAGACGGCGACGCGGGCTCGGCACGGCCCCGACCTCGAGTGCCGAGGGACTCGTTGAGGCGCTGGCCGCGTCGCGGTTCAGGATGACGAGGACGATCCACAGCAGCGCGCCGAAGCAGAGCCGCGCGAGGCCCGCCGTCGATGCCGAGTCGAGCCCAAGCACGGCCGTGTAGACGAGCGTGGGGATCTGAGCGAAGAGCGCCATCGCTCACCCTTTCCGCCGCGAGTTTGCTCGCGGTCTCGAGCCCGGGCAAGTGTCATCGTGTCTCGGTTCAGCAGTCAGGCGCATGATGACTCGATGGCGTCGCAATCGGCGTGCCACTGCGACCGGCCGAGCTGGCGGGCAGGACGCGCGAACGGCCGTGGGCGAGTTCGTGGGTGCGCAGTAGACGCAGACCGGCGC
This sequence comes from Deltaproteobacteria bacterium, assembly GCA_005879245.1. GTDB lineage: Bacteria > Desulfobacterota > Binatia > DP-6 > DP-6 > DP-23. The sequence continues at coordinate 10,273 of VBLA01000192.1, read as the reverse complement.
GTGCCGACGACTCGGCAGTGTGCCGAACCCTCGTCAGATGGGTTGCCCGGTCCGAGAAATCGCCCGCGCTCGGCCGTTTGCGACGGCCGCTGCGCCTGGCGCGTTGCTGATTGGTACGTTCCATGAAAGGGAGCGGGACGGCGAGGTCGGTAAGTGCCTAAGATCGCTCGCCGAGCAGATCGCGCAGGCGGCGCGAGAGCGTCTGGCAGATCGCGATGGCGATCGCCGGCTGCTCCTCCATGATCTGCAGGACGGCGTCGCGGGAGAGCCGTAGGAGTCCCACCGTGTCGACGGCCGTCACCGTGGCCGAGCGCATTCCCCCGTCGAAGAGGGCCATCTCACCGAAGAAGTCGCGGGGGTTCAGCTTGCGGAGGGTGACGCCCGCCTTGGTGACGAGCACTTCGCCCGTCATGATGATGAAGAGACCATCGGTGAATTCACCCTCCGTGAGGATCGCTCCGCCGGCGGGGTAGGTCACCTCCGCGACCGCGGCAGCCAGGTCGGCGAGCTGCTGGGTCGTCAGTCGCTCGAAGAGCTCGAGGCTCCGAAGGTGGAGAAGCTTCTCGATGTCGGTTGCCATGGCAGCCGCCCCCGCCTGGTATGGCACGGACGCACGACGCCGGTCGAGCTGGAGGCGCGCGCGGGTTTCGACGTCGAGCGTGCCCTCGAGCAGCGCCGCCGTCAGATGATCTTCGTCGGCCACGACCTCGCGGGCGACTTCGTCGAACGTCGCCGGCTGGCTCCCGAGCACGCGAACGGCTCGGGCGGCGATCGCACGCGGGCGCTCACGATCGAGGAGCGGCAGGACCCGCGCAGCCTCCTCCGTCGGAAGGATGGCCTCCAGCGCCTCCAGGAGAACGGCACGCTCGCGCCCGCTGGCGGTGGTCCGCAACAGCTCGCTCGCGCGAGTGATGCGCTCGTCGTCCAACGCTGCGGCGAGCAGGAGAAGCGCCGTGTGCGCGTTCTCGTCGACGCGCTCGCGCAGGCGTCGCAGGACGAGATCCGCAGCGCCACCGGTACGGAGCACCTCGGCCTGCAGAACGAGGCGAAGGCTCGCGTCGACCTGGCGGTCGATCAGTCTCTGGAGTGACAGCTCCTCCTCCGGCATCGCGCGCAGGATCGGCAGCGCCCGTGCCCGCGCGGCGAGCCGTCCGGAGCGCAGGGTCTCGCAGAGTGCCTCGACGGCCGCGGGCCCGAGCGCGCGCAGCGCCCCTTGCGCGGCGGCGGCCTCGGCGACGTCGGGGGCGCCGAGGCGCGTTGCGGCCCACCGCGCTTCGGTGTCGAGGTGCGACGCGCCGACGAAGCGCAGCACCGCCGTACGCACGCGCACGTCGTGGTCGTCCCGATAGGGAAGGAGCACCGCCGCCTGGGCCGCGACCCGCCCACCGTATCGTTCGGCGACGTCCGCGAGCGCGCGCGCGGCGTGCGGCCGGTCGTCGGGATGTGCCAAGCGGGCGGCCAGGTGCTGCAGGTGCCGGATGGCATCGGCCGATTCGGGCTCTGCGTCACGCCGCAGCAGCTCGGCGCGGAGCTCTTCGCGGACGATCTGTCGCGTCGTCGCGTCGTCGCTCTCGAGCCCTCGAGGATTCCGCGCCACCCGGGCTCCGCCGCCGCCGCGCCGAGCAGCCGCGCATACGCCTGCACGAGGTTCGCGCGGTCGATTGGATCGAGCCCTTCCGGCGCCGCGAGCAGTGCCGCCACCTGTTGGGCTGCGGAGGTACTCAGAACCGGCTTGTCCTCCAGGATCCGATCGAGCGCCGTGATCAGCAGGCGCCGATTGGCGGGTGGAGCCACACCCAGTGCGCGCGCCAGCGTGGCGACGGCGCGGCTCCGCGGCGCCTCGACGACGAGCGCGCACGCCGCGCGACAGCGTGCGAGGTCGGGGCTCTCGAGACTCTTGCTGAGCCCCCGCAGCGTGGACGCGTCGAGGAGCGCGGCGAGCGACTTCGGTGTCCCGGCGGCGCGATCGGGGCCGGCCATCGCGAGCAGCAGCGTGGGGTACTGCCACCAGAGCAGGCCCGCGAGCAGCAGCCACAGGCTTGCGACCGGCAGACCGATCCAGCCGACCCAGGCTGGCGTCCCCAACGCCAGAATGGCGATCACGATCAGGTTGCCCGCGACGGCACCCACCCGCTTGGCCGCCCCGTCGACCAGGGCGGTCACCGTCGCCCGTAGACGCTCGGGAAAGAGGGTCAGCAGGATGCGCTGCGCAGGGTCGGAAACGGCGTGGTCCTGCAGCGTCGTCCCCGCCATGGCGCCGACTCCCGCGGGAAGACTCGTGCGCAGGGACAGTCCGGCCAGTCCGAGCAGATAGATGACTGGCGAAACGGCCGCAGCCAGCGGCACGCCGATCTGGCGAAAGAGTGCCGAGGTGCCGAAGACCTGGATGGCCAGCACGCCGACGTTCATCCAGCCGCGGATCACCGCGTACAGAGCGAGGAGCCGTTGCTCGCCGCTCGCACCGCGGGTAGCCAGGTCGGCGACATACGAGAACTCGAAGTAGAGCATCGGGCCCAGGACCCCGGCGAGCAGCGACGAGACCACGAGGACCCGGAAGAGCCAGCCGTGCCAGAGGGCCCAGAATCGCCGGCCGACGGTGTCTTCACGCCGCGCCGGTCGCGCCCGCGCAGGTTGCCAGCGGGGAAGCGGCAGCGTCGCGAGCGCGCCGAGCCCGAGCAACAGGGTGGCGATCGGAAGCAGGGTCGGAATCCCGAACGCGCGCGCGAGCGGCGCCGACGCGAAGCTCCCGCAAATCGTGCCGAGCGTGCCGCCTGCCGTGATGAGCCCGAAAAGGCGCTTTCCCTGCCGCCCGCTGACGAGCCCGCCGAGCGCGGTCCAGAACACCAGCGCCGCGATCGCGTCAAGCTGCTTCGCGACCACGACCAACACGGCGTATACGCTCGTCGCCTGCCCGACGACCAGCAGCCAGAGCGGCAGCAGCACGAGCCCGAGGAGCACCAGCACGCGCAGCAGCAGCCGCCGCTGGTCGGCGCGTGCGGCCATGCGCCCCACGGCGACGCTCGTGCCGGCGAGGAGAATGGAGTTCACCAGGAAGACGATCGGCAGGCGCGCGACGCCGATGCGCTTCAGGAAAAAGGTCTCGGCGACATTGGTGACGGAGACCGCCGCCCACTCGACGAGGAACAGGGCGACCACCCCGGCGACGAGCACGCGCTCCTCGCCCGGCTCGATACCGAGCGTGCGCTGCCAGCGCTCCGCGAGAGCGGCCACGGCGGGCCTCTAGCAGAGTTCCGCCGACGAGTCGTGGGTCTCAGGCGATGGGTGACGGCGTGCCTGCCGGGATCAGCCGCCTGTACTCGAGCACGATCACGACCGCGGCGCCTAGCCAGCAGCCCACCAGCGCCACGTTCACGAGCGCGAAATGCCACGTCGGGAGGTGCAGGAGCTGCAGGCCGACCAGGACAGTGAGTGCGGCCATCCCGTCGCCCAGGCGCAGGAAGAGCGAGTCGATCGCGGGCTTGGTCCAGTATTTCATCTCGGTCGTGGTCGGCAGCCAGATCACCTGACGGGCCGTGTTGTCGATCGAATAGTTCGTCGCGTTCTCCGCGATCTTCGTGACGCGCACGACTCCGAGCACGGGGAGCACTGCCATGCTCGAATACGAGATGAGCGAGATGATCGGAAGGAGGAGCAGCACGGCGCCGATGCCGCCCCAGCGCAGGAGACGCGACGCGAGCAGGGCCTGGGCGAGGAGCGCGCACAGGTTCACCCAGAAGAAGTAGTTGCCGTAGAACGCCGTCGTTCCCTCGCGGACGAACGCGCGCACCGCGACCGTACCGGTGAGCCCCCGCGCCGCGACGTCCTCCCGGAGCGTCTCCTGGAGGACGCGGAAGAGGAGGTTCTCGCCGTTCGTGTTGACCCAGTTCGTGAGCAACGCGACCGTCGCCACTGCGGCGAGGTAGCGGTGCCGGAAGATCAGGTCGAGCGCTCCCGCGCCCGCCGGGGCGCCGCTCACCGCGGGCGTCCTCCGCGCCGTCCGCTCGACGCGCATCCCGCCTACCGGCCCGCGCGCGTCCGCGAGCCGCGTCAGCAGGATCGATCCCGCCAGCGGGACGATGGCGATCAGGAGGAGCATCCCGCTCTCGACCAGACCCGAGCGTAAGAGGTGCTGGGTCAGGAACGAGCCGAACGCGGCGCCGCCCGTCGCCCCGACGGCGATGAGAGGCAGAAGGCGCCTGCCCCGCTCGCCCGCGTACAGATCGGCGGCGAACGTCCAGAACTGTGCCACGACGAAGACTCCGAACATGCCGACCCAGACGTAGAAGGCAACGCCCGCGCCCGGGAGGTTCGTGAACAGGAAGCCCGGCTGGAGGAGCCAGAAGAGCACCAGGTTCGAGATACAGACGAGCGTCACGCGCGTGATGAGCGTGCGGCGCGGCCAGCGCGCGGACAGGCGCGCGTAGATAGCCACGATGCCGCACAGGAGCAGGCTCTGCGCGAAGCTCGTGTAGGCCTTGAGCTCGACCTGGGAGAGTCCGGCCACCTCCGAGACGGCGATCCATCCGTCGCGCAGCGCCTTCACGAAGTAGTATGCGCACAGGATGAGGAAGACGTCGGCGAACATGACGATGCCGGTGAGACCCTCGCCCGAACGGACGTCGGTGAACAGACGGAGGCCGCGCTCCAAGACGGAGAGCGGCTCGCGCGCGGGCGTGATGTCGGCGTCCACCTACTGAGGCACGGCCCCGCCTGCGGCGAGGGCCAGCCCCGGGAACGGATGCTCCACGCTCACCTTGCGCAGCTCGCGCGCGAACGGGATGTCGATGAGACGATAGAACTGCACGCGCTCGGGCTCGTAGGCTGCCTCGCGGAGCGCGATACGCTCGTAAGGGCGTCCGACCACGGCGTTCCGGCCGACGAAGCGTCCGTCCCGCACGTCGTGGAAGACCCCGTGGTCGGCGGCGTCGTAGTCGAGGTCGCCGGCGTAGAGCCACGCGTAGTAGGCGCGACGCTCCAACGGCGCTCGCAGCTGGTCCGGCGTCTTGTCGCGCAGCGAGTAGGCGATGAAGTACCGCACTCCCATGACCTCCGGCGTGAGGTCGCCGTCGATGTCGAACACGTCGTAGAGCTGCGACTGGTTGTAGAAAACGTCCACGTCGTAGAGGCGTTCCGTCTCCGCCGGCAGGAGCTGGCGCAGCTCGGCGATGTGCCCGGCGTTCACGTGCGTGCATCCGTGCGACATCGGTCCGCGCGAGAGCAGCCAGAGATACCGGTAGGGCCTGCCGTCGCGGTCGTCACGATTCCCGTCCCGCCACACGGCTGGCAGGAACCCCGTGTGGGCCGGCTCCATCTGCCACCAGAGCGTGTGGAAGGAATTATGCATGTTGGTGCCGACGTGCATGTACGGCAGCCACGGCGAGTAGCTGTATGACTCGTCGGTCGGAATGTGATCGACGGTGCGCGACCGCTGGTGGGTCGTGAGCGTGCGGCGTCCTGGCGTGGGGTAGTAGGGGATGCGCTTGCCGTTCCAAGCGGTGTACTCGTTGAAGGTCCCGACCGGATAGATGGCGGTGAACTCGTCGAACGCGATCTCGCCGTCGTGGACCGGGTAGAGCCCGTGCGAGGCGCGCGCGAGGAGCGCCAGGTACGCGGCTCGAAGGTCGGGCGTCGGCTTCGCGCCCGGTGTCGCCGGCACCCGTGCGACGAGCGCGTCCACGTCGCGGGCCACCCCCGGCTCGAGCTCCGTCACCCAGAGGCGCGTCGGGAGGAGCAGGTTCACGAGCTCCAGCCGCCGGGCGCCGTCGAGCGGGCGGTGGTCCTCCGGGCGTACGTGCGCGCTCCAGTGCTGCACCACGGCGTCGAGCGGCATGTGGATGCGGAACACGCGTCCAGGGTTCAGGCGTTCGAGGAGGCGCAGATTCCGCTCGCGGAGCGTCGCCGGCGCCAGCGTCTTCTCTTCGCGGACGAGGCGCTCGAGGTCGATCTCGCGCAGCCGTTGCTCGAACTCGTCGAAGGCGTTGTTCTGCGTGAGCACCAGACGTCCGGAGTCGACGAGCGCGCGGTAGGTGCGCCAGCGCTGCCAGAGATCGCGCGCGTACTCGGTGAGGACATCGTCCGCCAGCAGGGCGGTGACCCGGAGCTGGTTGCCGCGACCGATATGCAGATGGAGGTGCCGCGGATCGGGCGTCCGCGGCGCGAAGCCCGTGTAGAAGGACGGCTCGGGCCGATCGTAATACACACCGTACGAGGCCGGATCGATCGGCCCCTCGTCCGCCCGGAGCGACGGAACCATTCCCGACAGCAACAGGATCGCGATCCACCACATCTTCCGCATGCGGCACCTCCGCTTCTTCAGTCGAGCAGCAGCTTCGCGCGATCGAGCGTGTGGCCAGCGCCCACCTTGCGCAGCTCGCGATTGAGCTCCATCCCCTTGTCGCTGTCGAACGGCACCCGCTTCACAGTGTAGAACTGGATTGCCTCGGGTTCGAACCGCGCCTCGTAGAGCGGCACGCTCGAGAGCACCTGCGCTTCCTCGGCCTTGCGCCCGACGAAGCGACAGACGGGCACCTCTCGTATGGTCACCTTCCCCACCGGACCCAGCACCACATTGCCGCCGTAGAGCCACCGATAGTAGGGATCGCGACGGTTCGCCACGTAGGTACGCAGCGGCGTGTGCTCGGTGTCGCACTTATACGCGATGTAGTACTGGATGCCAATCACGGCTGGCGTTCCGTCACCCCGCAGGTCGAAGACGTCGTAGCAGCTCGGCAGATCGCGGAAGGTCCGCACCCGCTCCAGGACCGGCGAGTCCGTCGGCACGATCTGCCGCAGCTCGGTCATATGGCCGGAGGGGAGGCGGGTGCAGCCGTGTGACACCGGCGCGCGGCTCGCGATCCAGAGGTTCTGGTAGAGCTTCTTGCCGTCGCGTTCGCTGACGACGTTGCGCCAGGCGGCCGGCAGGAACTTGGTCGAGTTCAGCTGGCAGCGCACACCCGCGTTGTGGAAGGCGTTGTAGGTGATGCCACCAGCGTACTGATACGGCAGCATGGTGATGAAGCCGTACCCCGGGTTGGGTGAGAGGTAGTCGACCATGCCGAGGAGCCCGCGGCCGTGCGTACGCGGCGTCAGGTTCCAGACGCCGGTCACGCCGAAGTCCGGGAGCTTCTCGCCGTGATAGGTCGTGGTCGCGTCGACCGTGCCGGCGGGATAGATCGCGGTGAACTCGATCGCCTGCACGGCGCCGTCGCGGACCGCGTAGAAACCGCCGGTCGCCTTCTCGACGAACGCGCCCGCCTGCTCCCGAAGCGCTGCGCCGTCGGATCCGCCCTGCCTGGCTGCTCCGGCGGCGCCGGCGAGCATCGCATCGAGGTCGCCGGAGAGCGCCGTCAGGTGCGCGCGTCCGGGGAGGACCGCGTTGGCGGCGTCGAGCTTTCGGGCGAGCGGCGCGCCGGCGTCGAGCCCGGCGAGGATCGGCTGCCATCGCTGGGCGACCTGGTCGAGCGGGATGCGGATGCGGTAGACGCGCTCGGGATTGAGCGTCGACAGCAGCTCCACGTTCTTCGCGCGATCGTGGCTCGCGGCGACGCCGGCGGCGCCGACCTCGTCGAGCCGTGCGGTGAAGCGCTCGTACTGCTTGTTCGTCGTGAGCGTGATGACGCCGCGATCGATCAGCTCCTGGTACACCTTCCGGCGCTCGATGAGATCGCTCGCGTAGGCGTCGAGCTCCCGATCGCCGAGCACGACCGTCACGCGGACCTGGTTGCCGCGCGCGAGCTCGATGTGAACGCGTTCGGGGTCCTGCGTGCGTGGCGCGAAGCCGGTGTAGAAGGACGGCTCGTACCAGTGGAAGTAGACGCCGGGTGCCGGTTCGCTCGCGTCCCAGTCGGTCTCGGTCGCCTCGAGCGCTCCGCGCGCCGGGGTGGCGACCAGCACGAGCGCGACGAGGATCCATGCCCCCCTCACTTGAGCTTCTCCTCGAGCGACACCGTCTCGGTTCCCTTTCCAACCGGACCCTCGAGCGCGGAGAGGGCAGTCACGTTCTTGAGCGCATCGTTGCCGACGAAGGGCCGACACTGGAAGAGCCACAGCTTGCCGTCGACGAACCCGAACTCCACGTCCCACGGGCGTGGCGCCCCGGCGGGATCGCGCGCCGGCTCGAGCGTGTCGTTGAGGACACGCCCCGCGCCGATCAGGTCGGTGAGCTCCTTCGGCTCGAGCACATGGTCGCGGCCCGTCGATGCCACGATCGCGCTCGAGCCGCCTGGCTGCAGCATCCGGCGCCACGGCGACTTGAACTGCGTCACGAGCTCCACCGCGTTGGGCGACCAGAGCAACGTCTCGGCGGGCGTCCCATCGACGGCCCCGCCGACCCCCTCCGACGTCGCGACCAGCATCTTCGTCCGGTCGCCCGTCTCGGTATCACCGGTCACGAGCACGCCGGACTTCTGCGACGGCACGGACTCGAGGATCACGACCGACGGCAGCACCCAGAGCGGCTGGTCGATGATCGTCTGGCGCCACGAGAACGAGCGGTAGCCGAACGGCGAGGCCCAGACTTCCTTCAGGCCGTTGTAGATGTCGTCGAGCGACTTCACGTTGAAGATGGTGAGGTTCAACCCCGCGCCGTTGAAATTCTCGAGGTCCTCGACGTTCGTGTCGCTGCGCACGAAGCAGCCGACGGTGTCGCGCTTGTCGGGTCCGGTGAGGAGCCCGACGCGGTCGAGCTCGCTGCGGATGCCCTCGCGCAACTCGGTCGAGAGCGGCGCCTTCTCGATCGAATACTGAATCACGTCCAGCCGGGGAGCGATCCACGCCGACAGCTCGCGCTCGCTCTTGCCCGCGGGGATGAGCTCGCCAAAGAAGGTCTTGTAGGTGCGCTCGACGAAGTCCGGCAGCGGCTCGCCGGCGGTCGCGATGCCGGGGCTGCGCACGTTCTCGGGCACGGCGACCTTCGCCTGCTGATAGTGGTCGTAGTAGGCCCCGAAGGGGACCACGACGCCGCGGGCGACGTGGTCGGGGAAGAGGTGCTTCAGCTCACCGAGGAAGGCGGCCTTGGGCCCGCAGATCTTCCCCGAGTCGCTCCGCCGCACCTGCACCAGATCCCGCGGCGTTTTGGTCGTGACGTCGAGCTTGTCACGATCGATGTGCAGCTTCGACGCCGCTTGGAGGATCCCGTTCGCCGTCCGCACCTCGTTGCGCGTGTACTCCTCGTAGACGGCGCGCTCCTGCGGCGTGAGGGCGGCCATCTCTTTCAGGACGACGCGACCCCGCGGCGAGGCGAGGAAGAACACCTGTTTGCCGTCGTGCGGGGCGATCTGCCTGTACGCGGCCGACCCGAGGACGACGTTCGGGATGCCGAGCGCTCGCGCCAGGAGCTGCACGTGCGCCAGCACGTTGCCCTCGCCCTGCGTCAGGATGCCGGCCGCCGGCTCGAGGTCGGCGGGCGTTTCCGGCAGGACCACGATCTCGTCACGTGAATAGCCACTCTCCGGTGGCGCCACGCGAAGCTTGCCGACGGCGAGACCCGGGTTGAGCGCGCGCACTCCCGTGTCGACGGCCGTGCCGAAGAGATCGTGATGCATCGGCGTCCGACCCGCCGCCAGATCGTCCAGGCGGCGGGTCACGTCGGCGAAGACGAGCAGCGGCGAGCCGCGCAGCACGTCGTCGGCGATGCCGTTCACCTGTGGCAGGAGGAACGTCCACGGCGCCCAGACCTCGGCGAATGCGACGGTGGCGTTCTGCTGCGCCCACTCGACCACCCGCTCGATCCGAAGCATTCCGGCTGCGAGGTCGGCCTGCGTCAGCGAGCTGGCACTGGTGAGGGGGTCGAGCGTGCGGGCTGTCTCGGCGCGCTCGCGCTCGGCGAGTAAGCCCGAGCCGTACGCCGCCTCGATGAGCGCCGCCAGGACCCGCAGATGCTGCCTGGCCGTCTGCCCCTTCACCTCCAGCCACGCGCTGCCACGTCCTTGGATCAGGGCCGCGGAGGTGATGGCGATATCGACCAGGCGACGGGCATCGGCGTGCGACAGGTTTCGCGCGGCGAGGGCGCGGCGCGCCCCTACCATGATCTCCGCGAGACCGGCCAGCCCGTCGACGGGGTCCGTCGAGGCCCCCGGGACGTTGGCCGACAGCTCGGCGGCCAGGGCCTGGTCGTCGAGCGCCGCGAGCTGCGCACGGAGCACGCTCTCGTCGAGCGAAGTGACCTTGACGATCTCGGCCATCAGCTCGTCGACCTGCGTGCGGACGGCGCCCGCCGGGAGCTTGTCGCGGTATGCCTGCAGGTTCGGGAGCAGGGTCGCCGACAGCTGGTTGT
>VBLA01000498.1:1551-3984 GCA_005879245.1 Deltaproteobacteria bacterium | reverse complement strand
CACCGAGCTCCACGCGGCCGACGTCCGCGAGGCGCGTGATCTGCCCCTGCTCGCCGGTCTTCACGACGATGTCGGCGAACTGTCCGGGGTCGAGCAGCCGGCCGAGCGTGTTGACGGTGTACTGGAAGTCGATGCCGGCGGGGGCCGGGGGTTGACCGATGCGTCCGGCCGCGACCTGCACGTTCTGCTCACGCAGCGCGTTCAGGACGTCGGCGGCGGTCATGTTGCGCGACGCGAGCGCGGTCGGGTCGAGCCAGATGCGCATGCTGTAGTCGCGCGCGCCGAGGAAGCTGACGTCGCCCACGCCCGGCAGCCGGGCGAGCGCGTCCTTCACCTGGATGGTGGCGTAGTTGCTGAGGTAGAGCTGGTCGTAGCGCCCGTCGGGAGAGAGGAGATTCACGCACAGGAGGATCATCGGCGACTTCTTCTTCACCGTGACGCCCTGGCGCTTCACCTCCTCCGGCAGCTTCGCCTCGGCGATCGAGACCCGGTTCTGCGTCAGCACCTGCGCGAAGTCGAGGTTCGTCCCGACGCGGAAGGTGACGTCGAGGTTCATCTGCCCGTCGTTGGTGCTCTTGGAGAGCATGTAGAGCATGTTCTCGACGCCGTTCACCTCCTGCTCGATGGGAGCGGCGACGGTGTCCGCGACGACCTTCGCGCTGGCGCCCGGATAGGTCGCCGAGACGTTCACGGTCGGCGGAACGACCTCGGGGTACTGCGCGATGGGCAGCGCCTGGAGGGCCACGGCGCCGATGATCACGATGACGATGGAGAGGACGGTCGCGAAGACCGGTCGATCGACGAAGAAGCGGGCGAACATCGGCCGGCCCTACGAGGCAGCCTTGGGAGGCGCCGCCGAGGCGGGCGGGCCCGGCCGCATGCTCACCTTCTGCGGCGTCACCGTCACGCCCGGGCGCACGCGCTGGATCCCATTGACGATCACCCACTCGTTGGGCGCCAGCCCCTCGTCCACTGCCCGGAGCCCGCCATGTATCGCACCGAGCTTCACCGGGCGGTATTCGACGACGTTCTGCTCGTTCACGACCAGGACGTACTTCCGATCCTGATCGGTGGCGATCGCGCGGTCGGTCACGAGTACACCGGGACGGGTTTCACCCACGGGCACGCGCACGCGCGCGAAGAGCCCCGGCGACAGCAGCCGGTTCGGGTTGGGAAGAACCGCCCGTACGTGGATCGTGCCGGTCGACGGGTCGATCTGGTTGTCGACAAAGTCGATCGTGCCCCGGTGCGGGAAGTCGTTCTCGTCAGCGAGCGCGACGAGGACCGGCAGGTTGGCTGCCCGGACGTTCTCGGGCGTGGCCGTGCCGTCGCGCGCGATGGTCGTCTTCTGGACGCGGACGAGCGCGCGCTCGTCGGCATCGAAGTTCACGTAGATCGGGTCGAGGCTGACGATCGTCGTGAGCAGCGGTCCGCCGGACGCCCCAACCACCACCAAGTTGCCTACCGTGACCTCCGCCCGGCTCACCCGCCCGGCGATGGGGGCCGTCACCTGCGTGAACTCGACGTCGAGCCGTGCCAGCTCGAGCTGTGCGAGCTTGGCCTTGAGCTCACCCTCGGCCGCACCCTTCTCGGCGACCGCTCGCTCGAGCTCACGGGCGCTCGCGGCCCCGGACGGGCGCAGCGTCTGGTTGCGGGCCACCTCGGATTCCGTTCGCGCAAGCTGCGCGCGCAGCCGGGCGACCTCTCCCTCGGCCCGCAGGGCCGCAGCCTGGTACTCGCGGGGGTCGATCTCGAACAGGAGATCGCCAGCCTTGACGAGGGCGCCGTCGGTGAAGGCGACCTTGGTGATGTAGCCCGTCACCCGCGCCCGCACCTCGACGCTGTCGACGGCGCTGATCCTGCCGGTGAACTCGAGCGTCTCCTGGACGGGCTCCTCGACGGGCTGGCTCACCGAGACCTCGGGTGGGGGGAGTACGGAAACTTTCGCCCCGCCCCCGCATCCCGCGGCGACGGCCGCGGCCACCGTCAGGCATGCCACGAGCATCGGGCCCACGGTCGCCCTCCGTCTCCTGCCTACCACTGTGGCCTCCACCATCGCCAGCGCCACCAGCCGCGGTCGTGCTCGGTGCCGTGGCTGGCGGCCTGGGCGATGCTCTGTTGTTCACGCTCCGTGACCAGATCGCCCCACCGTGTCCGGGAGGCCATCTGCTCGGCGGTCTCCTCCGAGACGACCCCGTGCCCCTCCCAGGGCTCCCAGCCGCCGCCCAGGCTCTTGTAGAGCGTCACCAATGTGAGAGCGGTCTGTCCCCGGCTGGCCGCGAGCTGATCCTGCTGCTGGACGAGAAACTGCTGGGCGAGCAGCACCGTCGTGAAGTCGACGGCGCCCTCGGCGTACTGGCGTCCGACGAGGTCCACCACCTTCTCGGCGGCGACCACGCTCTCTTGGAGGGATTCCGTGCGCAGGAGGGCACC
>VBLA01000498.1:0-1533 GCA_005879245.1 Deltaproteobacteria bacterium | reverse complement strand
GGCGTCCTGCACGCGCACGTTGTTGGTGATGCGCCCGTAGTTGAGGATGGCCCAGCTGAAGGTCGGGCCGCCGAAGGCCTCGAAGCTCCGCCCCTCGAAGAACTTGGCCGCGTCGTCGGAGTGCAGGTTGATCGAGCCGACGAGCGACAGATGGGGAAACAGATCCGCCTTGGCGATCCCGATCTTCGCGCTCTGTGCGGCGAGCAGACGCTCGCTGCGACGCACGTCGGGCCGGCGCCGCAGCAGATCGGCCGGGATGCCCGTCGCGACCGCGGGCGGAGGGTTCGGGATCTGCGCCGGCGCCTGTCCGACGAGCTCCTCCACCCGGCGCGGCGGGACGCCCAGCAGGGCAGAGAGCGTGCTGGCCTGCTCGTCGATCTGGGCCTCGAAGAATGGAATCTGCGCCTCGGTGGCATGCAGCAGTGTCGCCGCCTGTGCCGGGTCGACCTCGGTCACCGCCCCCGCATGGGCGCGACGCGTCGCGATGTCGAAGCTCGACCGCTGCAGCTCGGCGTTGTAGCGCGCCACCTCGAGCTCTTCCTGGGCGGTGCGGATGCCGATGTAGTTGGCCGCCACCTCGGCCAACAGCGACACGAGGACGTCGTCGTAGTCGGCCACCGCGGCGAGCAGCTCGGCGTCCGCCGACTCGATGCCACGCCGGAACTTGCCCCAGAAGTCGAGCTCCCACGCAACGTCGAAGCCTGTCAGGAACTCATTGAAGCTGCGGTTGGGTGGCGGCACGACGACGTTCTCGCTCGCGACCACCCGGCGGTAGCCACCAACGGCGTTCTGCGTCTGGGGGAAGAGCGTGCCGATGGCGATCCCCCGCCGTGCCTGCCCCTCCAGCACCCGGACGCCCGCGGCCTGCAGCGACGGGTTCTGCCGGTACGCGTCAATGATCAGGTCGGTCATGATCGGGTCGCCGAAAGATTCCCACCACGGGCCGATCGGTTCGGCGGACGGCGCGGCGCTGTCGGTGTCCCGGGCGATCCAGCTGGGCGCGAGCGGTGCCGGCGGACGCTGGTAGTCGGGTCCGACCATCATGCACCCCGACGCGACGACGATCGCAAGGAGAACGATGCTGCGCTCTCCGGCATGCCTCACGTCGTCACCGTGCCGGTCGTTGAGCCCTGGGCCGCCATCGCCGTCGGCATCGGCTCCCGTGTATGATTGGACTCGGCCGGTGTCTTGCCATAACGCGCCAGCTCTACCAGACGCGCCACGCCCCGGAGTCAGCCCGGCCGCGAGCGGCGGAGCTGCACATAGCCCACGATTCCCGCGATCGCTGATGCGACGAGGACCGCCGCCTTCGCGGTGTCAAGGAGCGCCGCGTCAGTCAACGCGAGCCCGGCCACGAAGGGCGCCATCGTGAACCCGATCCCGCCGAGCCAGCTGGCCGCAACACAGGGTGCTCCAGCCGACGCCCGCCGGAAGGGTCGCGACACCCGCCCGCACGGCCAGCCACGCGAACAGCGTGATGCCGATCGTCTTTCCGAGAAGCAGCCCGAGGGCGATGCCGTACGCGACCGGGCT
>VBLA01000497.1 GCA_005879245.1 Deltaproteobacteria bacterium | reverse complement strand
TCGGAGAGCCTCGTGGCGCGGGTGCGCCGCGACGGGAGCGAGTGGGAGCAGCGCTTCTCGCGCGGCAAGGTGGCGAGCCCGCTCCGGAAAGTCGGCGCCGCTCGTGGCCGGGGGACGACCATCTGCTTCCGCCCCGACACGAAGATCTTTCCCGACGTCCGCTTCGATCCGAAGCGGATCGCCGAGCTCCTGGAGGCGAAGGCCTACCTGCACGGTGGCCTGACGGTCGAGTTCGTCGACGAGCACACGGGGACGAAGGCGCTCTACCACTACGAGGAGGGGCTCCGGGCCTACCTCACGAAGATCATCGCCGAGCGAGGCGCGGCGCCGCTCGCCGGTGAGGTGTTCACCATCCAGAAGGAGCAGGACGGGCTCCACCTCGACTGCGCCCTCGCCTGGACCGAGGCGACCGAAGAGCGCGTCCTCTCGTACGTGAACAGCATCCCCACCAGCTCGGGGGGCGCGCACGAAAACGGGCTCCGTGGCGGGCTCGCCAAGGCGATCCGCAACTACCTGACCGTCCACAACCTCGTGCCGCGCGGCCTCACGATCGCCGCCGAGGACGTGCGCGAGGGGCTGGTCGCCGTCCTCGCGATCAAGCTTCCGAACCCGCAGTTCCAGGGGCAGACGAAGGAGCGGCTAAACAACACCGAGGTGACGCCCGCGATCGACGGCGTCGTGCGCACCGGGCTCGAGAACGCGCTCAACGCGAACCGCACGGTTGGCGATGCGATCGCCGGCCGGGTCGTGCTCGCGGCCCGGGCGCGGACGGCCTCGCGCGCGGCCGCCGAGCAGGTGCAGCGCAAGGGCGGCGTGTCGCACCGCCTGAACCTCCCCGGCAAGCTCGCGGATTGCAGCTCGACCGATCCGAGCGAGTGCGAGATCTTCATCGTCGAGGGCGACTCGGCGGGCGGGTCGGCCAAGCAGGGCCGCGACCGGAGCTTCCAGGCGATCCTCCCGCTGCGCGGGAAGGTGCTCAACACCGAGCAGGCCTCGACCGCCAAGGTGCTCACCAACAAGGAGCTGTCCGACCTCGTCTCGGCGCTCGGCTGCGGCACCGGCAAGGACTTCGACCCCGCCAAGCTCCGCTACCACAAGATCTGCCTCCTCATGGATGCGGATTCGGACGGGAACCACATCTGCACGCTCCTCTTGACCTTCTTCTACCGCCATCTCCCGGAGCTCATCCGTCAGGGCTACGTCTACATCGCGCAGCCGCCCCTCTACCGGATCGACGTGGGCAAGGAGGTCTTCTGGGCACGCGATGACGCCGAGAAGGACCGGCTGCTCGCCGGCCGGAACGGGGATCGCGTCCAGGTGACCCGCTTCAAGGGACTCGGGGAGATGAATCCGGGGACGCTCAAGGAGACGACCCTCGACGCGGCCCGTCGCGCGCTGCTGCGCGTCGCCATCCGTGACGCCGCCGCGACCGAAAAAGCGATCCAGACGCTCATGGGCCGCGACGTCGCGCCGCGCTTCGAGTTCATCATGGAGCGGGCCCCGAAGGTCGACGAGGTGGACGTCTAGCGACTCACGGCGACGCCGGACGAGCATCGGCGGGCCGAGGGTGTCTTGTGGCGCGCGGCGGGACCGCGCTAGTCCTCGTCGGGGGCGGCGTCCGAGCCGACGGCGCCGACGCTCCGCATGACGGTCTCAAGCCCGGCGACGTGCTCGACAAGGGGACGTCGGCGCAGGCGGAAGGACTGCTGCCGCCCGAGATCCTGAAGCACTACCGCGAGGGCGAGTACCAGAACCCGATCGCCGCATGGCCGGCGGACGTCTACAACTGGCCGGAGGATTTCCGTGCCGCCACCGACCGGAACCCTGGTCGCTACACGATCGGGCCGAGCGGCGAGATCCTCGACAAGGCGACCGGCAAGCAGCCGCCCTACATCATGGGCTTTCCCTTCCCGACGATCGATCCGGCTGACCCGACGGCCGGTGTCCAGGTGGTGTGGAACTTCTTCTACCGGACCTACTACTTCGGGAACCTGCGCGCCGAGTCCCAGGTCAACATGATCAACCCGAAGAATATCGAGCGCCGTCTCGATGTGGACGTGAGCTTCATGTACTACGACGGCGTGCCGGAGGAGGAGAAGGTACCGAATCCGCAGAACTTCCTCTACCAGCAGCTCGTCGTCGTGAAGAGTCCCTCCGACGTGAACGGGACGGCGGCGCTCACCTGGCGCTATCGCGATCCGGGGAAGCGAGACTCCTCGTGGGCGTTCGTGCCGGCGCTCCGCCGGGTGCGGGCGGTGAGCCCCGCCAACCGTTCGGACGGCTTTCTCGGTTCCGACATGAGCCAGGACGACGGCCCGTTCTTCGACGGGAAGCCCGAGGACTTCGTCTGGAAGTTCAACGGCGAGTCGGAGCAGCTGCGCCTGGTCGATCCGCTGAACCTCGAGGGAAAATCCGGCAACCTCTGGCTGCCGGGTGGTGGCTGGCGGGCGCAGTGGCCGGACCTCAAGTTCATCGGCTACATGGATCCCAGCTGGCGCGGCATCGCGTGGGCACCGACGGGCGCCGCGCTGGCCAAGCGGCGATTCTATGTCGTCGAGGGCGTGCCGAAGGACAAGTACTACCTCTACGGCAAGATCGAGCTCTACCTCGACAAGCTGAGCTTCCAGGGCGCCTGGAACCGCAAGTTCGGCTGGAGGGACGAGCTTCTCAACTCGACGCAGGTGATGGCGTACAACCCGCACACGGTGGTCCGGCCGAACGGCAAGAAGGACTGGGTGCAGGGCTCGAACATGGCGTTCCAGTGTTCCGAGGCCCTGAAGCTCGACCGGGCGACCGTGGCGGGCATCAAGTCCTCGCCGACCTCGGGATTCGACGGGCGCATCGTCTTCGAGCCGTCCCGGTTCGCGCTGGAGTCGCTGTCCCGGTACGGGAAGTAGGCCCCCGGCGCGCTTCAGTGAATGTCGGTCTCGCGGAACTCGAGCCCGTGCTCGAGCAGGTAGCGCACCTCGGGGCTCGGGTTGGAATCCGCGATGCGGCGGACCGCCGGATCGTTCGGACCCCGCGACGCGATGAGCAGGAGCGCCGCATAGGTCCGCGTCTCGCTCGACGCGCCCTTCAAGGCGAGATCGACGAGCGTGTCAGCCGCCGCCGGGCCGCCGATGGCGAGCAGCGCGCGCCCCGACGCCTGCTGCACCGCACGCTCGGACACATCGAAGGAGCGCGCCAGGATCGGTACCGCCGCAGGTCGGTGGCTGGCACCGAGCGCCTCGACCGCGGCCGCGCGCACCAAAACGTCGGCGTCCGCGGTGGCGTGGCGGCCGAGCTCGGCAATCGATTCCGCGTCACCGAGGGCGGCCAGGGCCCGCAGGGCGGCAGCGCGCACGGACGGATCGTCCGAGGCGAGGTAGCGGGCGAGCTCCGTGTGGTCAGCGGGGGCTCCCAGGCGCGCCCGCGCGTCGAGGAGCGCAGCGAGCACGACCGGCTCCCGAGCGTCGACGGGCGTTAGCCCCGGGAGGGCGTTCGCCCCCGCCCGCTCGGTCAAGAGCGCGATCAGGCCCACGCGAACGATCGGGTCGATACGCCGGTCGGGAAGAACCCGCCGGAAGGTGTCCGCGTCCTTCGGCGAGAGCGAAGCGAGCTCGGGAAGCTCGCGCAGCTCGGCCAGCGCGTCGGCGACGAGGCGCGGGCTCTCGCTGCGCAGCTCGTCGAAGGCCAGCCCGCGCTGGGCCGCCAGGGCCGCGCCGGCGTCGAGCGTCGCCATGCTGGCAGCCGTGCTGAAGATACGCTCCACCGCCTGGAGCTCCGCCTCGGATCCGATGAGCACCAACCCGTCTCGGCCGCCGACCGTGTCGAAGTACTTCCCCTCGGGGAGCTGCTGGGCCAGGTAGGAAAGCCGCGGTGCGGGGCGGAGCAGCACGACCAGGTGCTGGCCGGGCACGAGAAGCGATGTGCGGTGGGAGCCGCCCGCCAGGTCGATCACCCCGGGCTCGGGGTCGTCGAGGCGACCCCGGAGGACGCGCTCGATTCCGAGTCGGTGGAGCTTCAGACGGTCCTTGTCGTAGGTCTCCGTGCGGGTGACGTT
>VBLA01000496.1 GCA_005879245.1 Deltaproteobacteria bacterium | reverse complement strand
CGCGCCGGAACCCGCAATCCTGCCACACGACGTAGACCCGGCCGAGGCCGTCGAGCTCGGCTGACGGTAGCGGGTCGGAGCGGAGGCTCCCGGCCACGGGGTGACTCTGGATGGGCGCGATCTCGAACGGTCCCGTGTACGTCCCCCCGCCGTCGGTGGAGAGGAACGACTCCACACTGCCCTCGAACCCGTCGTCGATGACGAGCACCACGGTCCCGTTCGGCTGAACCAGGGGTTGCCCGCCGATGACCGTGGCAGCGGGAACGACGGCCTCCACCCAGTTGAGTCCTCCGTCCGTGGAGCGCGCCATGTGCAGCTGGTTCGAGTTCCCGAAGTCGTCGTACTGCACGTAGCAGGTGCCGTAGAACGGGCTCGTCGGTGTGTTGTCGCAGACGATCCAGTCCTTGTCGAAGTCCTGGCCCCCGCTGGCGACCGCCACGTTGACGGGGTTCTGCCAGGCGAGGCCGCCATTCGTCGAGCGGTTGACGAGGACGGCCGCACCGTCGATGGCGCTGCCGCTCTGGAGGAGGGCCAGGGACGCGATGAGCCAGACGTCGTGCTGCGCGTCATAGCTCACCGAGGGGTCGCTCACCCGACTGTAGCTGCCGCCATCGAAGACGGTGACGCCCGGCAGGAACCCGTTGGCCCACGACGTTCCGTCGTTCGTCGAGGTAGCCCAACCGATGTTGGAGGCGCCGCCGTCCGGAAATCGACCGACCTGGAAGGCCGCGACGAGCGTCGAGCCGAACGAGAAGCTGTCGGGCTCGACCTCGGTCCGATGGAAGCTCGTCGTGTTCGTGTACGGGTCGGTGCTGAGCTGCGTGAGTCCGACGGCGGCGGTCGGCGATGCGAGCAGCATGGCAGCAACGACCTGACGGAGAGCGCGGAAGGACCGCATCACGGTTCACCGGCGTCGAACCACGGGTCCCGACGTCCTGTCAAGTCCAAATGTCACGCATGCCAGCGCTGAGCGTGCTTCCGCCTCTCGCGTCCGCAGGCCATAAGGGCCACCGGGTCATGCCCGCGCCGGTGCCAGCGACCACCCCCGTGGTCATCAGAAGCCTCGTGCCGGCGCGGATGGATCGCTTGCCGTGGTCGCGCTTCCACACGCGGGTCGTCGTGGCGCTCGGCGTCACGTGGGTCCTCGACGGCCTGCCCTCGTGTTCGGCCATCTCGCCGATCGCCTCGGACGGCGGCGGCTCTTCCTCGCGACGCTCGCCCTCTACTTCGTCGCGAGCGGCCTCACCGCGCTCGCGTTCGACTACACGAGCCTGCTCGTCTTCCGGTTCTTCGCCGGGGCCGGCATCGGTGGCGAGTACGCCGCGATCAACTCCGCGATCGACGAGCTCGTCCCGGCGCAGTACCGCGGGCACGCGGACCTCGCGATCAACGCCACCTACTGGCTCGGCGCGATCATCGCGGCCGCGGCCGAGACGATCCTGCTCGATC
Organism: Deltaproteobacteria bacterium; assembly: GCA_005879245.1. Lineage (GTDB taxonomy): Bacteria > Desulfobacterota > Binatia > DP-6 > DP-6 > DP-23. The sequence goes on along the minus strand of VBLA01000496.1, from coordinate 1,786 downwards.
CGCGCCTGCTGCCGCCCGACCTCGGCTGGCGGCTCGGACTGCTCATCGGTCCGCTCGTCGTCGGCCTGGTGTGGCGCCATCGCCGCACGCTGCCCGAGAGCCCGCGCTGGTTGCTCACCCGGGGACACGAGGCCGAGGCCGAGCGCATGGTTGCCAGCATCGAGGCGGAGGTCGAGGCACGTGGTCACGCGTTGCCGCCGGTCGACCCGGCGCGCACGCTCGCGCTCTCGGCCGCGCCGCCGAAGGGCTACGGTACGCTCGCCGCCGTTCTGGTCCGCACGTATCCGTCCCGGTCGCTCGTGAGCTTCGCGCTCATGGCGAGCCAGTCCTTCCTCTACAACGCGATCTTCTTCACCTACGGTCTCGTCCTGACCCACGTCTATGCCGTGCCGGCGAGCCGCGTGCCCCGCTACTTCTACGCCTTCGCGGCGGGAAACCTGCTCGGCCCGCTCGCGATCGGCCGCCTCTTCGACACGCTCGGCCGGAAGCGGATGATCGCGGCCACCTACGTCGGTTCCGGGCTGCTCCTCACGCTCTCGGCCCAGCTCTTCGGCCGCGGCGCGCTCACGGCGACGACTCAGACGATCTGCTGGTCCGCCGTCTTCTTCCTGGGCTCCGCGGCCGCGAGCTCCGCGTATCTCACGGTGTCCGAGATCTTCCCGCTCGAGATACGCGCCCAGGCGATCGCCTTCTTCTTCGCGATCGCGCAGGTGGTCGGCGCCACCGGGCCGTGGATCTTCGCGGCCTTGATCGGCGACCAGGCCGATCCCTCCCCGGCGCGGCTCGTGCGGGGCTATGAGTTCGCCGCGGCCATGATGATTGTTGCCGGAGTCGTCGAGGCGATCTACGGCGTGGAGGCGGCGCGCCGATCACTCGAGGACGTCGCCACACCCCTGTCGGTCAGCGACGGCTGAGAGACCACTCACCGCTGCTCGGTCAGCGCGAGAAAGGCGTCGTCCTCGGCGATCAGCGTCGTGAACGAGGGCCGCGCGTGCACACGCTCGACGTAGGCCGCGAGCTTGGGCCAGCGCTTCGCATCCGTCCGGTAGCCTGCCTGGTGCAGGTTCGCGAACTGGGTGGCGACGCCGATGTCGCCGATCGAGAAGCTCTTGCCGACGAGCCAGTCGCCGGCGAGCTGACTCTCGAGGTACTCGAGCAGTGGCGGCGCCTCCTCGTCCCAGGCCTTCTGGATCTCGGCCGGATCGAACTGCTGGCCCATGAAGCGCGGCCCGATGATCTTCTTGAAGAAGATCTTCGGCCCGAAGACCCCCAGGAGTGCCGAGTCGCCGTACTCCTCGAACCAGAGCGCGCGCGCCCGCTCGTACGGATCCCTCGGGTAGAGCGCCGGCTCGGGCTTCACGCCCTCCAGGTAGGCGCAGATGATCGACGAGTCGGAGAGTGGGCCGCGCTCGTCCTTCCACCCCGGGACCTTGCCGAGAGGGCTGATCTTCCGGTCGACCTGGCCGGGAAAGACCGGCTCGTGGTCGTACGGGATGTTCTTCTCCGCACACACCACCCGGACCTTGCGCACGAAGGGGGATCCGCCAACGCCGTAGAGTGTCGCCATGGGCGAACCGTGTGTCCTGTCCGTCGAACTGACGCAAGCCCAGGCTCGGCCCGGGCACGGGCTTCGCCGGCGCTCAGCGCTTGAAGCGGATCAGCAGATCGACCAGGCGCCGGTGGCGGGGCTTGTACGGCGGGTAGAAGAAGTGGAGCAGCGACAGACGCGGGTTCTTGAAGACCGGCCGCATCTTGCTGAACTCCGTGAACCCCTCCCAGCCGTGAT
>VBLA01000525.1 GCA_005879245.1 Deltaproteobacteria bacterium | reverse complement strand
GTGACTCGCCTGACCGCGCTGCAACGTAATGGCGGTTGCGGTTGGCGGGTCCTTCTCGTGGACGACGGAAGCGACGACCTCACCTTCGCCCGGCTTCTCGGGCACGTTCGGGGGCATCCCTGGATAACGGTCCTGCGCCATCCGACCAACCTCGGCCTCGGGGCGGCTCTGCGCACCGGCTTCGCGCACACGACTTCGCCGATCGTGTGCACGATCGACAGCGACTGCACCTATCCGCCGGAGCGGCTGCCCGAGCTGGTGGCGCTCCTCGACGACGGCGCCGAGATCGCGACTGCATCGGCCTGGCACCCGGGAAGCGAAAGGACGGAGGGCGCCGGGATGCGTATCGAACTCAGCCGGGCGGTCTCGGGCCTCTACAAGAGGCTGATCGGGCAGGACGTGCACACGTTCACGTGCCTGTTCCGGGCCTACCGACGCGACGCGCTCGAGCGCATCCGCTTCCGATCGAATGGCTTCGCCGCGGTGGCGGAGATCATGCTGCGAGGCATGCTGGTCGGCTGTCGCGTCCGGGAATTGCCCATGCGCCTGGAGCCCCGGCTCTTTGGCGAATCGAAGCTGAAGATAGGCGACGCCATCTTGGCGCACACCGGCCTCCTTGCCATGACGGCAACGCTGGTGACGGTCCGTCATCTCCGCGCGCTCGGTCACGCGCCCGTGCACCGCACGGGTCCATCCCCCCTCAGGGGGAAGGTGAGGTAGCTCGTATGCGAGTCGGAATCATCGGTCTGGGCCGGGCCGGCCGGATACATCTCGACGCCTGGCAGACGGTGCACGACGCCAGGGTCTGCGCGATCGCCGAGCGCTCGGGGGAGATCCGGCGCTGGGCGCGGGAGGCCGGGTTGCGGGCCTACGCCGACCCGCTGGAGATGATCGCGCGCGAGCCCCTAGACGCGGTGAGTATCTGTACGCCGCCCGTGTCGCATGCTCCCTTGGCGGTGGCCTGCCTTGGGCACAACCTCAACGTGCTCTGCGAGAAGCCGCTGGCCCTGACCCGAGCAGATGCCCTCCGGATGCTCCGCGCAGCCGCCCGCGTAGAGCGGCATCTCCTCCTCGCCACGAAGTTCCGGCACGTGCCCGACGTGGTGCGCGCGCGCGAGCTGATCACCCAGGGAGAGATCGGAGAACCGGTCGCCTTCGAGATCGACTTCTCGAGCATGGTCGACATGTCAGAGCGCTGGAACTCCCGCCGCGCGCTCGCAGGAGGCGGGGTGGTCATCGACAACGGCTGTCATGCGTTCGACATCGTCGCTTTCCTCTTCGGTACGGTTTCCCGCGTCCTCGCCACCCGACTGAAGCCGCTGCAGGACATCGGCGTCGAGGACTCGGCGACGATCCTCGTCTCCGCCAGCCGGGGGCTTGTCGGCCGCATCGATCTCTCCTGGAGCCTCAACACGGGGCGCGAGAGCTTCGTGACCGTCTATGGCTCCGGCGGGACGATCGAGGTGGGGTGGCGGGGCTCGCAGCTGCGGCAGGCTGGACGTCCCCCCGTGGCCATTGGGACTGGCTACGACAAGGCCGGTGGAAGCCGCATACGTGTCCCTCCGTTCCGGCGGCTGGGTGCAGGTTGACATGAGGAGGGCGCGTGAGCGTCGGCCTGCTTTCGAGGCGAGCGCTTGATGGACGCTGGCAGCGATACGCCTCGCATCCATCCGACCGAGATCATCGAGCACGGCGTTTCGATTGGCGCCCGCACGACGGTCTGGGACGGAGTGCACCTGCGCGGCCCCTCATCCATCGGCCAGGACTGCATCGTCGGCGAGAAGACCTACGTCGCATACGGGGTGCTGATCGGTAGCTATGTGAAGATCAACGCACACGTCTACATCTGCACGGGTATCACCATCGAGGACCGCGTGATGATCGCGGCCGGCGTCATCTTCACGAATGATCGCTATCCCCGCGCCTTCGAGGACGGGCGGGAGGGCCTGGCCCCCTCCGAGCCGACGCCCGACACACTCCGTTCCTGCGTCCGCACGGGAGCCACGATCGGCGCGGGGGCGCTGATCGGCCCGGGCGTGGAGATCGGCTCCTACGCAATGATCGGCATGGGTGCGGTGGTGTTGACCGACGTGCCGCCGCACGGACTCGTCCACGGGGTACCTGCCCGGCTACGCGGCTACGCGTGCGTGTGCGGAGCGCCCGTGGCGAGCATCGAGAAGACGACCTTCCGCTGCCCCCGGTGCGGACGCCGCTACACGCTGGCGGGGACGTCCCGGGGCCTCACTGCGTGCAGCCGTGATTGACCTGCTAGCCGGCGAAGACCGATCGGGGTTCGGGATCGCCTGCGCCCTCGACGTCGAACGCATCCCCTACCGACGCATCCGGCACTCCGAGGACTTCGACGCCCGCCTACTCATCGTGTCCGGCGACCAGGTGACGCCCGCCGTCCTGCGGCTCGCTGTTCGCACTCCCACCCTGATAATCGGGTCCCCTGCTTCGCCTCCACGCGAGCTCTTCGGCGTCGGGCACGGTAGCACCCTGCGGACCGCCATGGCGATCTCCTTGCAGGAGCCGATCTGGCCGGAGCCCGTCCGCCTCGTGGCTCGGCGATTCGGGATGGAGGCGCTCCGCGTTCCGAGGGCTCCGGTCTTCTGCCCCAATACACACCCCGGGGGAGCCGTGTTGGCAAAGCTGAGGCACCCGGAGGGGGCCTTGCAGCCAGCCATCGTCCGGAGCGGCTCCTGTCACTGGTCCCTCGTCGATCTCGGCGTCGCGTTCGCGCATCTCCTCGACGAGAGCTATCTCCCGCCGCGGGACGGCCGCACTCCGCGCCCGCTTTCCCGCTCGGCGCTCCTGCTCTACTACCGGGCGCCGGAGGCGATTCGCCGGATCTTCCAGCGCCGAGTGTACCGCCGCCTGCATGCCGAGCTGGCGCAGCAGTCAACGCCGAGCGAGTACCCGGTCGACGCGACCGGCTGGCTACTACTCGAGTTGCTGAAGCAGCTCGTGAGGAGCGCTGCCGGAGGTCTCGTCCGCGTGGCGCGCTGGCCGGCGCCTTACACCTCGGCGGCGACGCTGGCCCACGATCTCGAGCCGACGCGGTTCGCGTACACCCAGGGGCTGGGGGCTCTCGCCGCAGAGATCGGGCGAAGCGGTCATCCGCCGACCTTCGGCGTCGTGGCAGGGCCGGCGGCCCGCTATCTCACCCAGCGAGGAGCCGACCATCTGCGCGGCCACGATGTCCTCTGCCACGGCCTCGAGCACCGCGGCGAGACGCTCGCGGGTTCCCGCGAGGCAATCGCCCACGGGATCAGCGTGGCGAGGGCGCGCCTCGAGAAGCAGCTCGACCGGCGGATCACTGGGTTCCGCAGTCCGCGTCTGGATCGTTCGCCGGACCTTCCGTGGGCGCTCGAGCGGGCGGGCTTCCGCTATGACTCCTCCTATCCCGACGTCGATCGCGAGAATATGAGCCATTTCGGCGCCGGGGTTCGACTCAACGTTCCCTACCGGCTTCCGCTCGCCGAGGAGGAGCGGCTTCGTCCGAGTGCATGTCTCGAGCTACCGGTGAGCGCCCCGGACTGCATCCAGCCACTCTTCGAGGGTGACGATGTGCGGACCCTCCGACGCGCGGTGAGGGAGAAGGTTGCCTTCGTTCACGCCACGGGAGGCCTCTACGTCGGGATCGTCCACGCGGGGGTGTTCGGGGCGAGGGACTCAGCCCGCCGCACGGCTCACCTGGCTTTCGTCCGTGATCAACTGCGGCATCGCGACATCTGGCTGGCGACCGCGAGCGAGATCGCCGAGTGGTGGTTTGCGCGAGAACGGCTGGAAATAGAGCTGGATGCTAGAGGGTTGACCGTGGCCAATCGCGGTGATCGACCAGCCCAAGGGGTGCGCGTGGTACTCGAATACGAGCCACAAAAGGAGACCATATGCGACCTCCCGCTGCTTGCGCCCGGTGCGTCTGCTCGCGTCGAAATCGAAGAGCTGTCGCTCCTCTGGACGACGCCGGGACGCGGGATCTGCCAAGAGTCGA
>VBLA01000191.1 GCA_005879245.1 Deltaproteobacteria bacterium | reverse complement strand
GGCGCCGACATCGCGGCGCTCAATACGGTTCGCAAGCACTGCTCTCGGGTGAAGGGCGGCGGACTCGCCCGCGCCGCCGCTCGCAGCGCCGGCCTCTGGGCCTTGCTGCTCTCCGACGTGGTGAGCGACGACCCCACGCTCATCGCCTCGGGACCGACGGTCGCCGACGCGAGCACGTTCCGCGAGGCGGCTCGGGTCCTCGAGGACTACCTCGCGCCCGACCGGATCCCGCCTGCCATCCGGGCGCACGTGGCGCGAGGACTGACGGGCGACATCCCGGAGACCGTGAAGGCGGGCGACTCGGTGCTCGCCCGCGTGCGAACGCTCATCCTCGCCGGCAACCGAGACGCGCTCGCGGGCGCCGCTCGGGTGGCGGCGGCCCGTGGCTATGCAGCCGAGGTGCTCGCGGCGCCCCTGACCGGCGACGCGACGCAAGCCGGCCGCATGATCGCCGGCCGGCTCCGGGCCGCGCCCCGCGATCGTCCCGTGGCGATCATCGCGGGCGGGGAGACGACCGTCCGCGTGCGGCCCGGCGGACGGGGCGGCCGCTCCCAGCAGCTGGCGCTCGCTGCGGCCGTCGCGCTCGCGGGCGAGCCGGGCGTCGTCCTCGCCGCCGGGACGGATGGCATCGACGGACCGACCGCGGCTGCGGGTGCATGCGTGGACGGGGATTCCATCGGCCGCGCGCGAGCGTCCGGTCTCGACCCGGAACGAGCCCTCGACGCGACCGACAGCAATCCGCTCCTTGCCGCGACCGGGGACCTGGTGGTGACCGGGCCCACCGGCACGAACGTCGCCGACGTTGTGGTGGCCCTCCGGGGCGCGTACTAAGGGGGCGCCCATGCAGGCCGGGAACGTTTCCCAGCTCTTCGTTTCCTTTCAGGGTGAGGGTCTGCACGCCGGGCGGCGCCAGCTCTTCGTGCGCTTCGGTGGTTGCCCGCTCCGCTGTCGGTACTGCGACGAGCCGGAAAGCCTCGTCCCGGTCGCGGCCTGTCGTATCCTTGGCCCCGACGGCGAGCGTGAGCGATCAAATCCGTTCACGGGAGCGGAGATCGAGGCGGAGATCGCCGGGCTCGCGGATGCGGCCCCTCCGCTCCATGCCATGGCGGTCACGGGAGGCGAGCCGCTCCAGCAGGCGGAATTCCTGTCGGCCTGGCTCGGTGCACGAGAGCGCCGGCTGCCGGTGCTGCTCGAGACGGCGGGCATCCTGCCGGGGCGTCTGGCCCGGGTCCTTCCCTGGGTGGAGATCGTGAGTCTGGACATCAAGTGCCCGAGCAATACGGGCGAGCGGGCGCGCTGGGACGAACACGAGGCGTGCCTGCGGCTCGCGATCGGGGCCGGGCGGGAGGTGTACGTGAAGATGCCTGTCGACGAGGGAACCAGCCACGAGGAAGTCGAAAGGGGCAGCCGCCTGGTGGCCGGGGTCGATCCAACCGTGCCGCTCTTCCTGACGCCGCTCACCGAGCCCGGGAGCTCACGCCTCACCATCCGGGCTGACACCCTCGAGCGGCTTCATGCGGTGGCGTCCCGACACCATCCGGACGTGCGCGTGCTTCCACAACTCCACAAGCTGCTGGGCATTCTCTGATGGCACGTCGGGTGACCAGAGCGCGGAAGGGTGGGGTGCAGACGGCGACGCTCATCCCGGGAGACGGGATCGGCCCCGAGGTGATAGACTCGGCCGTGCAGGTGATCGAGGCGGCGGGCGGCCGCATCGCCTGGGACGTGCAGCTGGCCGGCAAGGCTGCCTTCGAGCGCCTGGGAACGGCGATCCCGGATGCGCTCCTTGCCTCGTTCCGGCGCACGCGCGTCGGTTTGAAAGGACCGCTCGAGACCCAGGTCGGACGGGCGGGTTACCGAAGCGTGAGCGTCGCGCTGCGAAAGATGTTCGACCTCTACGCCAACGTGCGCCCCGTCAGGACCCTGCCCGGGGTACGGGGTGCCTTCGCCGGGGTCGATCTGATCGTGGTGCGCGAGAACACCGAGGATCTCTATTCGGGCATCGAGCACCAGATCGCCCCGGGCGTGGTCGAGAGCGTGAAGGTGATCACGGCGCGGGCCTCGCGGCGGATCGCTGAGTACGCCTTCCAGCTGGCGCGGCGAGAACGGCGCCGGAAGGTGGTGGCCATCCACAAGGCCAACATCATGAAGCTCTCTGACGGCCTCTTCCTCGCGTGCGCCCGGCAGGTGGCGCTCCGCTACCCGCGGGTCAAGTACGAGGAGCTGATCGTCGACAACGCCTGCATGCAGCTGGTCCGCCGTCCCGCGGAGTTCGACGTCCTGGTGCTGGAAAACCTCTACGGTGACATCGTCTCGGATCTGTGCGCGGGCCTGGTCGGCGGGCTCGGGCTCGTACCCGGCGCGAACGTGGGCAAACGCCACGCGCTCTTCGAGGCCGTGCACGGCACGGCCCCCGATATCGCGGGAAAGAACCTCGCCAACCCGCTCGCGGCCATCATGTCGGGCGCGAAGTTGCTTCGCCACGTGGGGCAAAAGCAGGCCGCCGGGCGGATCGAGCGGGCGGTCGAACGACTCCTGCGGCAGGGTCGGGTTCGCACCCGCGATCTCGGGGGACGTGCCACCACGCGCGCCGTCACGGAGGGCCTGATCGCGCTCCTCCATTGACGCGCCGTGACATCCGAGGGAACCTTCACTACAATTCCCTCGTGCCCGACCCGCTTGCCCAGCGCCGAGCCGTCTGGGCCGCGCTCAACGGTGACCCCTTCGACGTGCTCGTGATCGGAGGCGGGATCAACGGGGCCGGGATCGCACGTGACGCCGTCATGCGCGGGCTGCGGACGGCGCTCGTCGAGCGGGGAGACTTCGCGTCCGGCACGTCGAGCCGGTCCTCGAAGCTGATTCACGGTGGCCTCCGCTACCTCGAGCAGGCGAAGATCCGGCTCGTCCTCGAGGCCGTGCGGGAGCGCGAGCGCCTCCGCCGCCTCGCACCGCATCTCGTCCGTCCGCAGCCATTTCTCTTCCCGGTCTACCGGGGCGGACCGATGGGGTGGCTGAAACTCGCGGCAGGTCTCACGGCCTACGACCTCCTGGCCGGCTTCTGGCAGGTTCGGCGTCACCGCATGCTCGGGCGGCGCGCGGTGGAGGCCACCGAGCCGACGCTGCGCCGCGAGGGGCTCCAGGGCGGCGGGCTCTACTGGGACTACCGGACGGACGATGCGCGACTGGTGCTCGAGACGGCGATGGCTGCGGCGCGCGAGGGCGCGGCAGTCGCCTCGTACGCCGAGGTCAAGGCGCTCGAGAAGGAGGGGGGGCGGATCATCGGTGCACGGGTGATCGATCGCCTGGGGGGCGGCGAGGCGCTGGTGCGGACCCGGGTGGTCGTCAACGCGGCCGGGCCGTGGGTCGACAAGGTGAGTGCCCTCGACGCTCCTGGACCGCCTCGGCTCAGGCTCACCAAGGGGGTACACCTCGTCGTTCCCCGCGCACGGGTTGGTCATTCCGCCGCGATCGTGCTCCGCGCCGTCGCTGACGGACGCGTCATGTTCGTGATCCCCTGGGGGGACCACACGATGGTCGGCACGACGGACACCGACCACGCCGGTGGCCCGGACGTCCCGCCCACCGTCGAGGCGGCGGACGTCGCGTACCTCCTGGATACGGTGAACCACTACTTCCCGGCTGCTCGCCTCGGGCCGGGAGACGTCGTCAGCGCCTTCGCTGGCCTACGGCCGCTCGTCGCGGCACCGGTTGGCGCAGACCTCGCCCCCTCCGCGGTCTCTCGTGAGGAGGAGATATTCACGTCGGCCTCCGGTCTCGTGTCGATCGCGGGTGGGAAGCTCACCACCTACCGCCTGGTCGCTGCCAGCGTGGTCGACCGGGTCGCGGCGCTCCTACATGCGGCCGGCGACCCCCGCAGCTTCGGCCCGTCCCGCACCGGCGATGTCCCCTTGCCAGGGGGCAGCGCCCGGCCGGAGGTGCTCGCCGCCGCGGCGCTCTCGCGCGACGGTCATGGTCTCTCGCGGTCGGCGCTCGAGCATCTCGCGGACCGCTACGGGAGCCGGCTCGACGAGCTGCTCGGGCTGGTCGCGCGGGATCGCCGGCTCGGCGAGGCGCTCGTCGCCGCCCTGCCCGAGAGGCGGGCCGAGGTGGTGGAGGCGGTCGAGAGCGAGTGGGCGCTGACGCTCGAGGACGTGCTCCGGCGCCGCACCCAGGTCGCGCTCAAGGACGGGGCGGCCGGAACCGACGTTGCGGGCGAGGTAGCGACGTTGATGGCCGAGGCGCTCGGCTGGGACCGGAACGCCGCCCGCGCCGCGGCCGAGGACTACGTTCGGGCGGTGCGGGCGAGCCGTACGTGGCGGTGAAACGGGTCCGCGGCCGCTCGGCGGCCCGGGCGCGACCCCCCGCACGGCTCAACCTCGCGCGGGAGACGCTCGCCGCACGCCGCGGTCGCGCACGGAGCATCGCCCGCGGCCTCGCGCGTGCCTATCCCGATGCCTGGTGCGCCCTCCGCTACGAGAACCCCTGGCAGCTCGTCGTCGCCACGATCCTCTCCGCCCAGTGCACGGACGAGATGGTGAACCGAGTCACGCCCGACCTCTTTGCGGAATTTCCGACGGCTGCTGTGCTCGCCGCCGCTGCCCCGGCACGCGTCGAGACGCTCATCAAGCGCACCGGCTTCTTTCGACAGAAGACGAAGGCGATCTTGGCGACGGCCCGCGCCGTGGCCGAGCAGCACGGGGGCACCGTGCCGGATACACTCGAGGCGCTCTGCCGCCTGCCCGGAGTCGGCCGGAAGACGGCCAACGTCGTTCTCGGTACGGCGTTCGGACAGCCCGCGATCTTCGTGGACACGCACGTACGTAGGGTCTCCGGTCGTCTCGGTCTCACCCTCCACGACGATCCGGACAAGATCGAGCGCGACCTCCGGGAGCTGCTGCCGTCCAGGGAATGGACCGCTTTCGCCCATCGTCTCATCCACCACGGACGCCGGGTCTGCGGGGCGCGGAGACCTCGATGCAGCACATGTCCGCTGGCAGACTGGTGCCCGCGGCTCGGCGTGACGGTTGCCGCCTAGCTCCGCGCCTCGTGCGATATTTTCCCTGATTCGCCTCCAAGCCCTGCAACGGCACGGGTTTTCTTCTGTCGCCGGCATGATTTCACCTTGACAATTGCGGTACGCAACGATAACCTCCGTCAACTTTTGGGTGGAAATCCGGCGGGTTAGGGAGACGGGCGGAGATGGCCGTTTACACTGAGCTCGACAGGCATGAGCTCACCGAGATCACCGAGGACTACGGCCTCGTTCGGCTGCTGACCTCGAGTGGCATTCCCTCCGGGTCGGTCAATACCAACTACCTTCTCGAGACCGCCCGCGGCCGGCACCTGCTGCGAGTCGACGAGGTGAAGGGGGAGCTCGAGGTCAAGCGAGAGCTCGACCTGCTGCTCTTCCTCCGCAAGCACGGCTTCCCGTGCCCCCAGCCGCTCGCCGACCGGAAGGGGCGGTACTACCGGGAGACGGGTGGGAAGTGCTTCTCGGTCTACCGGTACTACGACGGACACGTCGTGCCGTCGGAGCGCCTCACCACCGGCCAGCTCGAGAGCATCGGGCGTGCGCTGGCCGACCTTCACACGATCTGCAAGAGCTACAAGAAGGGTATCGACAACCGCTTCAGCTTCGAGCGCGTCGCAGGGGTCTACGGCGAGGTGCGGGGGCGGCTGCCGTCGTACTTCAAGCGCATCGTGCGGACGCTCGACGACGAGGTCGACTACCTGCACAACTACCTCGAGGGGAAGCTCCCGAAGGGCATCATCCACGGAGACCTGTTCGTCGACAACCTGATCCTGAAGGGCGACAAGGTCATCGCGATGCTCGACTTCGAAGCGGCGTGCCGCGGCAAGTTCATCTTCGACCTCGCCACCGCGGTGAACGCCCTCTGCTTCGCTGATGAGCAGTACCACCTCAAGCGCTTCGAAGCGCTGATCGCCGGCTACGAGGGGATGCGGGCGCTCTCGCTCGCGGAGTGGGACGCCTTCCCGAACGAGCTCCGCTTCTCGGCCTTCCGCTTCACGGTGACCCGCCTGCGCGACTTCTATTTGCAGCCCGTCGACGAGCAGACGCGCGTCAGCAAGGACTTCCGGGAGTTCTACGAGCGGTTACGCATCCTGCGCCGGGAGCGGGACGGTGGCATGGAGCCCCTCCTCATGGCGATGGCGACCGGCTACGATTACCGGAAGTACCAGAAGGTGAAGGCGCTCGAGAAGAAGAGCTCGAAGTAGCTTTCACCCGCGCGGTACCCGACCCAGCGTGAAGATCAGGCAGCTCTACGGGCGCGGCGGCCCCGTCATCTCCTTCGAGTTCTTCCCTCCCGCGACGCCGGCCGGCGAGGCGGCGCTCGTGCGAACGATCGAGGCGCTGAAGCCGCTCGGCCCGGGCTTCGTCTCGGTCACGCGCACCGGCACGAAGCCGCGCGAGGCGCCGGTCGAGCTGGTGGTGCGCATCCGCGCGCTCGGCATCGAAGCCGCGGCCCACGTGACGTGCATCGAGGCGAGTCGCGAGGAGATCGCGGCACATTGCGACCTGATGGTCGGTCGCGGCATCGAGAACGTCGTCGCGATCCGGGGCGACGTGCCGCAGGACCCGGCATTCCGCCGGCCGGCCAACGGCTTCCGGCACGCCGTCGACATGATCCGCTTCATGCGAGAGGGAGGGCACGGCTTCTGCCTGGTCGGCGGCGGGCATCCGGAGGGTCATCCCGAGTGTCGCGACCTCGAGCTCAACATCGAGCACCTGCGGGAGAAGGTCGACGCCGGCGTCGACGTCGTCATCACCCAGCTCTTCTACGACAACGCCGACTACTTCGCCTTCGTCGAGCGCGCCCGCCGCGTCGGCATTCGCGTCCCGCTCGTCCCGGGCATCATGCCGATCACCAACTGGCCGCAGATCGAACGCATCACGACGCTCAGCGGGAACCAGGTACCGCCGCGCCTGCACGCCGCGCTCGAGAGGGTGCGGAATGACGAACCCGCCGCGGTGGCCGTCGGCGTCGAGTGGGCGACCCGCCAGTGCGTCGAGCTCCTGCGCGGCGGAGCGCCGGGCGTTCATTTCTACACCCTCAACAAGTCACCCGCGACCCGGGCGATATTCGAGAACCTCCGCCGCGAGGGGCTCCTCGGGCACTGACGACGCGCGCCTTGCGGCTGATCCTCGCATCCACTAGAGGCTGACGAAGATGCGGGAGAACGACCTCGAGCGGCACGTGCGTGCGCTGTTGCAGGCGCTCGACCCCGAGCCCGACCGTGAGGGGCTCGCGCGCACGCCCGAGCGCGTGGCGCGCGCGCTCGCCTTCCTCACCCGCGGCTACGACGAGGATCCCCGCCGGGTGATCAACGGCGCCCTCTTCACCGAGGACTACTCGGAGATGATCGTGCTCAAGGACATCGACTTCTACTCGCTCTGCGAGCACCACATCCTGCCGTTCTTCGGCAAGGCGCACGTGGCGTATCTCCCCGACCGCCACATCGTCGGTCTCAGCAAGCTCGCCCGGCTGGTGGAGGTCTTTGCACGGCGCCTGCAGGTCCAGGAGCGCATGACCTCGCAGATCGCCAACACCATCGCGGAGCAACTCACTCCGCTCGGGGTGGGGGTCGTCCTCGAGGCCGAGCACCTCTGCATGCGGATGCGCGGGGTCGAGAAGCAGAACTCCACCGTGGTCACGAGCGCCATGCTGGGCGTGTTCCGGAAGAACGCCCAGACGCGGGAGGAGTTCGTGACGCTCATCCGCAAACGGTGAACCCGGGCGCTGACGAGCGGCTCGCTGCCGACTGCTGCGAGCTGCTCGGCTGCGTGTCGGGGTCGATTGCCGTCCGCGCGCCCGGCGGTGGCCGCCTGGCCGCCGCGCTCGTGGCACGGCTCGGGACGCCGGCGGGGCGGCCGGCAGGGGCGATCGTCGTCTTCGTCGGAGCGCCCGCCGAGCCCGCCGGCCGGCAAGCGCTCCTCGCGAGGCTTCGTGCCGAGCTGTCGCCGGCTGCGCCGCTGGTCCTCGTCGACCACAACCAGCCGCGGCGCTGGTGGGCACGCGCACTCGCGGCCCTGCGGCTCGCCGCCGGGGGCCTGCCGCCCGCCCGCGCCCGCTACCCGGCAGCTCGCGAGCTCGTTGCTCTCGGCTTCACGGTCGAGTGCCTCCGCCTCGCTCGCGGTGAGCGCCTGCAGCTGGTGCGGGCGCGCCGCTGAAGGGGCGGTCCCTCGCCGGGCCTCAGAACCGGGCGAACCAGGGCGCCCCGCGGCGCCCCGGCCTGTCGAGCACGATCTGGTAGTGCTGGAGTAGCTCGCCCTGCGCGCGCCGCCAGCGCGCGACGGCGATCATGCAGTCGATCTTCGCCTGCACCTCGGCTGCCCGTGCCGTGGTGAGGCGGGTCTGGAAGTCGAGCAGGTCCTTGGTGGTCGCCATACCCACGTCGTGCCGCTTCTCCTGGTTCCGCAGGTTCTCCTCCGCCAGCTCCCGGGCCACGCGCGTCGTGTCGATCCGCTGGCGGCTCGAGCTCAGGTCCGCCACCGACTGGCGCACCTCGAGGGTCACCTGGGAGAGGAGCTGGCGGTGGTTTAGCTCCGCCTGGCTGCGTGCGATCGTACTCTCGGCATACTGGCTGCGCGCCAGGGCGTTCGACAGCGGCATCTGGAGCTGAAGGCCGAAGGAGTAGGTGCTGAAGTCGCCCGACGTGAGGCGGTCGTACGCGTTGCTGACCGAGCCGGCGAATGGGCGGTTCACGCCGCTGAGGCCGTTCACGCCATAGGAGCCGACCACGTCGAGCCGCGGCAGCAGCGCGTTGCCGTTGATCTTCTCGTTCAGCTGTTGCACCGTGATGCCGCGCGCGGAGGCCTCGATCTCCGGGCGCTCGGCGAGCGCGGTGGCCAGCGTCTCGTCGACATCGACCGTGAGGTCCTCGGGGGCGGCCGCCTCGTTCGGCTCGAGGGTGCGTGGCACGAAGGTGCCATCCGGGCGGTAGAAGACTAGCTGCGCCAGATTCTGGCGCGCGACCGCGAGCACATTCTCGGCGGCGATGAGGTCCGACTCGCGGCTCTTCGCGTCCGCCTGGGCCTCGAGCACGGCGACGGGCGGCAGCAGCCCCACCCGCACGCGCGACTCGTTCTCCTCCACGGTGCGGTCGGCCAGCCCCTTCGACTCGCGTTCCACCTCGACGTTCTCGCGCGCCCCGACCACGTTCCAGTACGCTTCGATCACCAGCTCGACGAAGTTGGCCAGGTTGGCCGTGTACTGGTACACAGCCGCATCGGCAGTCTGCTCCGCGATGCGCACGACCAGGTAGGTGAAGTCCCAGCCGAAGTTGCGCAGGAGCGGCTGCACCAGGGAGAAGTTGAGCCCGGTCCTGTACTGTGGCCGGAGCGTGTTGAAGCTCGAGTTGACGTCCAAGCGGTCGTTCAGGCTGTCCAGCGTCACCTGCGTCCCGCTACGAAACAACTTGAGGAGGTGGAGGTTGGCGCTCCGATCCTCGACCACCGAGGTGATGCTGCCGGCGAGCACGCTGGCGTTCGGCGTCTCGGCGCGGCCGTAGGTGAGCTCGCCGGCCAACGTGGGGTCGAACTCCGCCTGCGCCTGCAGGATGCCTTCGACCTGCCGCGTCGGCTCGAGGCGCTGGGCGGCGATGCCGGGGTTGTTCTCGAGCGCCAGCGCGATGGCGTCCTTGAGCGACACCGGTTCGACCTTCACGTCGCGGGTGATCGGTTGTGGAACGGCGATGGCCGCGCTTGGTGGAATTCCCCGCTGCCACTGGCTCGGCAACACCGCGCCGCGCCAGGGCGTCGGCGGGGGCGGGTTCTCGGCCTGCCCGCGGCCGCCCAGGACGGCGAGTAGGACGGCCGAGCCGAGCAGCAGGCGCATCATGCCGCCGCTACTCAAGAAGCCGTGGCGAGTCAACGGTCATGCTCCTCCGCCTCCGTGCGGCGGTGCGCGGGTGGTTAGCTTGACAATATGCTGGCGACGCGGATAAACTAGGTACCGTTCGTTCCCCGCACGACTGGCGTTCGCGTGGAATTGACCACGGGGGAGTGCTGGACGACCAGCGGGCCGCGCGCCTGGGCCCCCGGTAGAAGCCGGGACCAGGTGTATCAGTGATCAAGCAACATCTGCTTGCCCCGGGACCGACGCCGGTCCCGCCCGAGGTGATGGCGGCCATGGCGGGGCCGGTCATCCATCACCGCACTCCGGCTTTCGCGGCGGTGCTCGCCGAGGTCCAGGAGGGCCTGCGCGAGCTGTTCGGCACCACGCAGGACGTCCTCGTGCTGGCCGCGTCGGGCACCGGCGCCATGGAAGGCGCGGTCACGAACCTGCTCTCGCCGGGCGACGAGGCGATCGTCGTCAACGGCGGCAAGTTCGGCGAGCGCTGGACGAAGATCTGCCAGGCGTACGGCGTGCGCCCGCATGAGGTGGTGGTGGAGTGGGGGCGGGCGGTGCGGCCCGAGATGGTCGCCGAGGCCCTGGATGCGGTGCCGGCGGCGCGGGCCGTCTTCGTCCAGGCGAGCGAGACGTCGACCTGCGCGCTGCATCCGGTTCCCGCGCTCGCCGAGCTTTGTCGCCGCCGCGACACGCTCCTCGTCGTCGACGGGATCACCGCGGTGGGGGTCATCGACCTGCCCATGGATCGATCGGGCATCGACGTCCTCATCACCGGCTCGCAGAAGGCGTTGATGCTGCCTCCCGGCCTGGCCTTCGTGGCCCTCTCGCCCCGCGCCTGGGCGGCGACCGAGCAGTCCCGGCTGCCGCGCTTCTACTTCGACTTTCGCCGCGAGCGCCGGGGCATCGCCGAGCGTTCGACGGCCTGGACACCCGCGATCTCGCTCATCAATGGACTCCGCATCGCTCTCACGATGCTCAAGGCCGAGGGCTGGCAGAACGTCTACGCACGTCATGACCGGCTCGCACGTGCCACTCGCGCAGCGGCGACGGCGCTCGGCTTCCGCCTGCTCGCTCCCGAGTCGCCGAGCCCGGCCGCGACCGCGATCCTCCTCCCCGAAACGATCGACGGCAGCGCGCTCTTCCGCTACCTCCGCGATCGGATGGGCGTCACCTTCGCGGGAGGGCAGGACGCCCTCAAGGGCAAGATCATTCGGCTCGCGCACCTCGGCTACGTCGATGCGTTCGACGTGGTCGTCGCGATCGCGGCCCTCGAGCTGGCACTCCACCACTTCGGCGCACGCGTCGAGCTCGGGCGCGGCGTCGGGGCGGCGGAGGCGGTGCTCGCCGAGGGGCTCCCACCGCGCACCTGATGGCCTACCGCGTGCTGCTGACCGACCCGCTCGGCCCCGAGGGCCTGGCACGCCTGCGCGAGCAGCCGGAGCTCGAGATCGTGGACCGCCCGGGCCTCGCTCCAGCGGAGCTCCGCCAGGCGATACGCGGCTTTCACGCGCTCATCGTCCGCAGCGGCACGAAGGTGACGGCCGACGCGCTCGCGGAGGCGGACACGCTCCGCGTGATCGGTCGGGCCGGCATCGGCGTCGATAACATCGACGTCGACGCGGCCACCAAGAAGGGCATCGTGGTCATGAACACGCCCGGCGGCAGCAACGTCACCACCGCCGAGCACGCGATCACCCTTCTGCTCGCCCTGGCGCGGAACGTCCCCCAGGCGGCGGCCGCCACCCGCGCCGGGCGCTGGGAGCGGAACCGTCGGCTCGGCACCGAGGTCTGCAACAAGGTCCTCGGCGTCATCGGTCTCGGTAACATCGGCACGGTCGTCGCCGAGCGGGCCCTCGGGCTCCGCATGAAGGTGATCGCCTCGGATCCGTTCGTGACCGTCGAGACAGCGGCGCGTCTGCGCGTCGAGCTCGTCTCGCTCGACGAGCTCTACGTCCGGTCCGACTTCATCAGCATCCACACGCCCCTCACCGCCGAGACGCGACACCTCGTGAACCGCGCCACGCTCGCTCGCATGAAGCGCGGGGTGCGGCTCGTCAACTGCGCCCGCGGGGGGATCGTCGACGAAGCGGCCCTCGCGGATGCGATCCGCGCCGGGCACGTCGCCGGGGCGGCCCTCGACGTCCTCGCCCAGGAGCCACCGCCCACGGATCACCCTCTCCTCGCGCTGGAGGAGGTCATCTGCACGCCCCACCTCGGCGCCGCCACCGCGGAGGCGCAGGTGAACGTGGCGGTGGCGATCGCGCAGCAAGTGGCCGACTTCCTCTGCCGCGACATCGTCCAGAACGCGGTCAACGTGCCATCGCTCTCGCCCGAGGTCCTGAAGATCCTCCGCCCCTATCTTCTGCTCGCCGAGAAGCTCGGAGCCCTCCAGGCGCAGCTCATCGCCGAGCCCCCGCTCGAGATCGCCGTCCAGGCGAGCGGCGAGGCGGCCGAGCGCGAGACCCGCTCGCTCACCGCCGCCGTGCTGCGCGGCCTCCTCGGCCACCGCCTCGAGTCGGTCGTCAACTACGTCAACGCGCCAGCCATCGCGCGCGAGCGGGGCATCCGCGTGGTCGAGTCGCGCACCCTCGAGGCGAGCGACTACGTGAACGCACTCTCGGTACAGGTGCGGACGACGTCGCGGACGACGGCGGTGGAGGGGGCGGTGTTCGGCGCGAGCACCGTCCGGCTCACGACGGTCGACGGGTTCCGCATGGAGGCGGTGCCCGAGGGCCATATCCTCATGCTGCACAACCGCGACGTCCCGGGTGTCGTCGGTCGGGTGGGCACGCTCCTCGGCGAGCGGGGTATCAACATCGCGGGAATCGAGCTCGGGCGCGAAAAGGTGGGTGGCATGGCGATCTCCCTGATCCACGTCGACGAGACCGTGTCGCCCGACGTTCTGACCGAGCTCCGCCAGCTGCCCCAGATCGTCTCCGCGGCGCTCCTCCACCTCTGAGAGAGACGCATGCCGGCCACGGTCGTCATCGGCACGCAGTGGGGAGACGAGGGTAAGGGCAAGATCGTCGACATCCTCGCTGCCGACGTCGACATCGTCGTGCGCTTCCACGGGGGCAACAACGCCGGGCACACGGTGGTCGTGAAGGGCGAGAAGACGATTCTCAACCTGATCCCGGCCGGTGTCCTCCACCCCGGGCGGATCTGCATGATGGGACCCGGCCTGGTGATCGACCCCGAGGTACTGACGGGCGAGATCAACGCGCTCCGGGCGCGGGGCTACCTGGCAGACGACGCCTGGCTCAGGATCAGCGAGCAGGCGCACCTCATCATGCCCTATCACCGCGCCATCGACCGAGCACGGGAGCGGCTGCGCGGCGCGGGGAAGATCGGCACCACGGGGCGCGGCATCGGGCCGGCCTACGAGGACAAGATGGCGCGCACCGGCATCCGCGTCGGTGACCTCTTCGACGAGACGGGGTTTCGCGAAGCACTGGCGCGGAGCGTGCGCGAGAAGAATGGCTACCTCGAGGCCATCCTCGGCGAGGCCCCGCTCTCCTTCGACGCGATCCACGCCAGCTACACGGGCTACCGCGACCTGCTGCGGCCGTTCGTCACCGACACCGGAGCGGAGCTGCGTGCCGCGCTCGCCGCAGGCAAGCGCGTGCTCCTCGAGGGTGCGCACGGCACGATGCTCGACGTCGACCACGGGACCTATCCGTTCGTCACCTCCTCGAGCGTCGTCGCCGGCGCCGCGGCGGCGGGCGCAGGGCTCCCACCGCGCGCGATCGGGAGGGTCGTCGGGATCGCCAAGGCGTACACCACCCGGGTCGGGGGCGGCCCCTTCCCGACCGAGCTGACCGACACGCTCGGCGAGCGGCTGCGTGCCGACGGCGACGAATACGGATCGACGACGGGTCGCCCCCGGCGCTGCGGCTGGTTCGACGGGGTCCTCGTGCGCCACGCGGTCGCACTCTCGGGCGTCGACAGCCTTGCCCTCACCAAGCTCGACGTCTTGACCGGGATCGATCCGCTGCGGGTGTGCGTGGGGTACGAGCTGGGCGGCCGCCGGCTCGAGTCGCCGCCGGCGACCGGAACGGCGTGGGAGCATCTGACGCCCGTGTACGAGGCGTTGCCGGGCTGGCGGGAGCCCCTAGGCGGCGCGCGAGCTCCGGGCGAGCTCCCGGGGAGTGCGCGTCGGTACGTCGAGCGCCTGGCAGCGCTCGTCGACACCCGGGTCGCGCTCC
>VBLA01000501.1 GCA_005879245.1 Deltaproteobacteria bacterium | reverse complement strand
CGGAAAGCCTCACTTCCCCCGGCGCGCGTCGAACTCCTCGGCCACGCGCTCGTCGTTCTCCGCCAGGGCCTGGGTGTCGATCTCGGCAAAGCCGAGGATCCCCATGTTCGCGTAAGCGCGACGGATCTTCGGCCCCCAGAGGCCGATGTCCTTGATCGTGGGGACGATGCGGCTGAAGAGCATGGAGCGGAACTCGCGCATGAGCTGCGAGGACTCGACGTAGCCGACGCACTCCTCGACCGGCAGGCCGAGCGTCTCCCAGACCTCCTCCGAGAGGAAGCGGTCACGCATGAGGTAGCAGGCCTCGACGGCGAACTCCTCACGCTCGTCGCGCTCCGGTTGCGTGAGCTCGGGGTAGTAGTCGCGGAGCGCGAGCCGCCCGAAGGCCACGTGGCGCGCCTCGTCCTGCATGACGTAGGCATTGACCGCAGCCGCGAGCGTGTTCTTCGCCTGATCGCGGATGGTGGCGAAGGCGGCGAGCGCCAGGCCCTCGATCAGGACCTGCATGCCGAGGTAGGTCATGTCCCAGCGCGAGTCGCTGAGGACGTCGTTCAGGAGGCGCTTGAGCGTCGGGGTGATGGGGTAGGCGAGCTCGAACTTGTCGTGCAGGAGCCGCTTGTACGTCTCGACGTGGCGCGCCTCGTCCATCACCTGCGTCGCGGCGTAGAACTTCGCGTCGACGCTCGGCACCTGCTGCACGATCTTCGCCGTGCAGACGAGCGCCCCCTGCTCGCCATGCAGGAACTGCGAGAGCTGCCACGCCTGGAGATGCCGGCGCGCGTTGGCCTTCTCGCGCGGGGACAGGCGCCCCCACACCTGCGAGCCGAAGATGGAGACCGATTCGTCGGGCAATCCCTGGGGGTTCTCGGGATCCAGGTCCTGGGACCAGTCGATCCGGGTGTTCGTGTTCCACTGCAGGTTCTTCCCCTTCTCGTAGAGCCGGAGTAGCGGCTCGCGTGCCTCCTCGTACTCCCAGCGGAAGACGGTCCCGAACTCCGAGGGGATCTCCCAGGCGGTCTCTGCAACCGGGCGGGCATACCGTTCCGTCGTGCTCATGGCGGTGCTCCTCCGATCGCCTCCTAGGCCGGTCCTGCCAATCCTGTCAACGCGGATATGCGTTTCGGCGCGCATGGGGCGGTTGCTCTTGACTTCGGGCGGCGCGGTCCCATTCTAGCGGCCGCGTGTCCGCCCTCGAGACGATCCCCCCGCCCTCCCCCTTGCTGTTCGCGCTCGAGGGGCGAGCATGGTTCGAGTTCGCAGCGCTCTTGCCGGCGCTACCCGTGCTCGCCCGCGCGCCACGCGGCGACGGACACCCGGTCCTCGTCCTGCCGGGCTGGCTCGCGGGTGACCGCTCGACGCAGGCGCTCCGCTGGTTTCTGCGGGACCGCGGGTATCACGTGCACGGCTGGAGGCTCGGGTGGAACCTCGGGCCGAGCCCGGACACCGTGCGCGCCCTCGGCCAGCGCTTCACCGCGCTCCGCGCGCGGCACGCGCGACCGATCAGCCTGATCGGCTGGAGCCTGGGCGGCATCTACGCCCGGGAGCTGGCGCGGAAGTTCCCGGACGACGTGCGGCAGGTGATCACGCTCGCCACGCCGTTCCGCGATCCGTGGGCGACCAGCGTCGGCCGCCTGTATCGTGCGCGCCGCGCGCCGGAAGACGTGCTCCTCCACCACTACCTGCGGACACCCGTTCCCGTGCCGTCGACGTCGATCTACAGCCGGAGCGACGGCGTGGTGGCGTGGCGGAGCTGCCTCCACGACCCGGGACCGCGTCGCGAGAACGTCGAGGTCCGGAGCAGCCACTGCGGCATGGGCCACCACCCGGCGGCGTTGCTCGTCATTGCGGACCGTCTCGCCCAGCGCGAGGACACGTGGCAGCCGTTCACGCCGCACGGGTGGAGCCAGTGGCTGCCGTTCCAGGCGTCGGTCCCCCACCAGGCCGCTGCCGCCCAGTAGACCGTCTTCCGAGCTGGTCGGGCTACGCCGTGCTCCCGAAACGCCCGCGCTCGATCTCGTCAGCGGCCCGGCGCAGGACCTCGACGATCTTCCTGACCACCGCGTCCTCGGCGCCGGCGCGCCATGCTTGCCGGTAGGCGAGCCCCGCCAGGCGCGCGAAGGCCTGGTTCAGCTCACCGAGCCCACCACCGGCCAGGCCGCGGAGCGCGTCCCGCACGCGGTCGAAGATGTCGTCGATCACGTCGCGGTGTTCCTCGAGGAACGCCTCGCCGGTCGGCGTGATGTGGTAGACTTTCTTCCCCTCGCTCTCCTCGGCACGCACGTACCCCATGTCCTCCAGGAGCTGGAGCGTCGGATAGACGGTGCCGGCGGAGGGCGTGTACCAGCCACCCATCCGCTCCTCGAGGGCCTTCATGATCTCGTAGCCGTGGCGGGGCTTCTCCTTCAGCAGGCGGAGGATGACGTACTTCACCTCGCCAGCCTCGAACATCTGATGTCGCCGTCTGATGGAACGGCCAGTCCTGGTGTCGCATCGTCAGCCTCCGATAAGATATATCGTACGCTATAGCGCATGCGACCCTTGCGCAAGTTCCCGGAATTTAGGCGGAGAGACGATGCTGAAGGGCATCGACCACATCGTCATCGTCGTCCCGGATCTCGAGCGGGCGGTCCGGAGCTACGCGGCGCTCGGCTTCACGGTCGTGCTCGGGGGGAAGCACCCGATCGGAACCGAGAACGCGCTCATCGGGTTCAGCGATGGCGCCTACCTCGAGCTCCTCGTCTTCCTCGTTCCCGACTCGCCGCATCCGTGGTTCGCGGCCCTCGCGAGCGGCGGCGGGCTCGTCGACTTCTGCATGCAGATCGACGACCTGCGGAGCGAGATGGCGCTCTTCGCTCGCGCCGGAGTCGAGCTGGCGGAGCCCATGCGTCTCACCCGCGAGCGGCCGGACGGCTACCGGCTCAGCTGGGTGCTGTCGTTCCCTCCCGTCGACCGTTCAGGCGCGCTGCCGTTCCTCATCAGCGACGAGACGCCGCGCGAGGAGCGGGTTCCACGCGAGGTTGCGCATCCGAACGGCGTCACTGGGATCGAGGCGCTCACGGTGGCCGTGCGTGACGCGAGCGAGCTCCGCAAGATCTACACCCGCGTCTGCGGCAACGTCGCCCGAGATCTCCGGCGTGATGACCTCGCGGGCGCGGGCTTCGCGGTCCGGTTTGGCCCGCACGGCGTCGAGCTGCTCTCACCGGCGAGCTCGACGGGCCCACTGGCGGACAGGCTCCGTGCGCGCGGACCCGGCCCATATGCCGTCCGCCTGAGGACGCGGGGCGGCACGCCCGGCCCCCTCGACCAGGCGCGCACGCTGGGCGTACCACTGACGCTGGTCTGACCACCCCGGGAGAGGATCACGACACGTCCGGTCAGCTTCGGCTTCACGCTCCCGCAACGCGGCATCTTCTTCGGCGTCGGTACCTGGCCCGAGATGCTGGACATGGCCCGGCGCGTGGACGAGTGCGAGCTCTTCGATGCGGTGTGGGTGGGCGACAGCCTGCTCGCCAAGCCGCGGCCGGAATCGCTGACGCTGCTCGGCGGGCTCACGGCCGCCACGCGTCGGGTCACGCTCGGGGTCGCCTGCATGGCGAGCTTCCCGGTGCGCGATCCGCTCGTCTTCGCCTACCAATGGGCGAACCTGGATGGGCGGATGATGGAGAACATCGAGATCTGCCGGCGTCTCTGGAACGAGGATCACGTGAACTTCGCCGGCAAGTTCCGCGCGTTCCACGACGTCACGCTCCGGCCGAAGCCGGTGCAGCAGCCCTGTCCGGTCTGGATCGCTTCCAACCCGCCGCCCACCGCCAACAAGGTGCTGCGCCGCGCGGCGCGCAAGGCCGACGGCTGGATGACCGGGAACGTCTTCCCGAATCTGCTCGCCGCGAACTGGGCAAGGCTCACCGAGTACCTGAGGGAGGCCGGCCGGGCCCCGGAGCGGTATCCGACCGTGGCCTACCACAACGTCAACATCGGCCCCGACCGCCAGGCTGCGCTGGAGGAGTCGAAGCGCTTCCTCGACGAGTACTACGGCCCGGTCTTCGCGCCCCCGATGGTGGAGGCCTGGACCGCGGCGGGGCAACCGGCACAGTGCATCGAGGATCTCCGGAAGCTGGTGCGCGACGGCGCCAAGCGCATCGCGCTCCGCGTCACCGGATGGCGGCAGCCGGAGCAATTCGAGCGCCTGGTCAACGAGGTCCTACCCTACGTATGAGTGAAGTCGCCCACCCGGAGGGACCCGAGCAATGATCGCCAAGGACGGAGCACGCGAGGAGCTCACCCGATGGCGCGAGCGTCTCGTTGCCCTCAGTCATCGGATTCACGCCAACCCCGAGGTCGCCTTCGAGGAGGAGCAGTCGGCACGCTGGACGGCCGAGGCGCTCTCGGAGGCCGGCTTCGCGGTCGAGAGCGGCATCTGCGATCTGCCAACGGCCTTCGTGGCACGTACCGGCAGCGGGCCGCTGCACATCGCCATCTGCGCCGAATACGACTGCCTGCCCGCCATCGGACACGCGTGCGGCCACAACGTCATCGCCGCGATGGCGGTGGGAGCCGCGATTGCCGCCGCCAAGGTCGCGGACGACGTCGGCCTGCGGCTCAGCGTGATCGGCACGCCGGCGGAGGAAGTATGCGACGCCGGCGGAAAGATCCTGCTGCTGGAGCGCGGGGCGTTTGCGGGTGTGCACGCCTCAATGATGGTGCACCCGGGCCCGGTCGACGTGGTCGAGCCCAGGATCATCGCCGCCACGATGTTCGACGTGCACTACACGGGCAAGGAAGCTCACGCCTCGGCGTTCCCCGAGCTGGGGATCAACGCGGCCGACGCGCTGACCGTCGCGCAGACGGCGATCGGGCTCCTGCGCCAGCACGTCCGTCCGACCGATCGGATGCATGGCATCGTGACCAAGGGCGGCGACGCGGCCAACGTCGTTCCCGCGCACACGAGCGCCCGGTACATGGTGCGCGCCGAGACCCTGGCCGAGCTGGAGGAGATCCGAGCCAAGGTGTTCCGCTGCTTCGAGGCGGGGGCGCTCGCGACCGGCGCGAAGCTGGCGATCGTCGGCGGGGGCAAGCCCTACGCGGAGATGCTCCACGACCGCGCCATGGCAGCAGTCTACCGGCGGAACGCCGAGGTGCTCGGCCGTGTGGTTCCGGACCTGGGACCGTTAGCCGATTTCCGGCCGTGAACCATCAGCCCGAGTTCGCGGCGCATTGTGCGACGGAGGCCGCCGATCAGGCCGTATTCGACGGGTCGCTGGCGATGGCCTGGACCGCGATCGACCTGGCCACCGATCGCGGGTTCAGCGATCGCCTGACCCGCCCGCGCTCCGTTCTTCCTCGTCGGTGAGCGGAAGCGAGCGGCGATAGACCGGCGTTCGTTTGCGTGGGAGGTGCTGCAGAGATAAGTGCTCCCGACCCTTCGCATGACGCCGGCGTACGAGCGACTGCCCGAGCGCGACGGAGCCGGATCGCATCTCGACGCGCGCATCAGGACGAGCCTCGGCCGCGGGGTGGAGCTCGCGGTCCGGGCGCTCGTCGCGCCGACGCTCCTCGCGGCCCGGTGGCTGCCGGCGCGCGAACGTCCCACCGGCGACGCGGTACCCGTCGCCCGCGCGTCCCTCGGGCTCGGGTTCAAGATGTTGCTCGACGAGGTGTTCTTCCTGACCGAGGTGCTGTCGGCGCCGACCGCGTCGCTCGCCGACCGCCACCGGTTCCGCGCCGAGGTCGCGGAGGCGCTCGCTCTCTACGCGGAACGGGGGTGGCTCGACGAGCCTCTCGGCTACCATCCCACCCCGCCGCCGGCGGAGCCGATCGAGGTGCGCCGGGCGGCCGCACGCGGGCTCGCTTTCCAGCACCTCCGCTTCGACAGTGGCTACGCGCCGCATCCGGGCGAGCCGGGACGCGCACGCTGGCTCGGCTACGCCGCCAACCGGACCGCGCACGCGTGGGTGTTCGAGCACTCGGGCCCGCCCCGGCCCTGGCTCGTCTGCGTCCCGGGCTACCGCATGGGCCATCCGCTCGTCGACTTCACGGGGTTCCCCGCCGTCTGGCTCCACCATCGGCTGGGGCTCAACGTCGCGATCCCCGTCCTGCCGCTCCATGGGCCGCGCCGCATCGGTCTCCGCAGCGGCGACGGCTTCCTCTCCGGCGACTACATCGACACGGTGCACATGCAGGCGCAGGCAGTGTGGGACGTGCGGCGCCTCGTCGGCTGGCTCCGGGCGCGCGGCGCGCGCACGATCGGCGCGTACGGGGTCTCGCTCGGCGCCTACACGACGGCCCTGCTCGCTGCGCTCGAGGCCGACCTCGCCTGCGTCATCGCCGGCATCTCGGTCACCTGCTACGTGAGCGCCGTGCGCTGGAACCTGCCGCCCTTCCTGGTCGCGCTCGCCGAGCGCATCGGGCCGCCCTGGGCGGAGATCGAGCGGCTCTGCCGGGTCATCTCGCCGCTCGCGCTTCCCCCGCGCGTCGCGCCCGAGCGTCGGTACCTGTTCGGCGCGCTCGGCGACCGCCTCGCCTCGCCCTATGACACGACTGCTCTGTGGCAGCACTGGGGCCGGCCGCGCCTGGTCTGGTACGCGGGCGGCCACGTCTCCTTCACCTGGGAGGCCGAGGTGCGGGCGCTGCTCCGCGAGGCGCTGGCGGCGTCAGGGATGGGCCGCGGCTCGCGCTGAAGGCTCACTGCCCGGGGACACCGGCAGGGCCGGGCTTGAAGCGGAAGATCTGGTAAGGCGCGTGGGCCCGCATGTGGGCCGTGCGCACGAACAGGACGTGCTGGAGCGCGCTGCAGGTCACGTACAGCCAGCCGTCGGGCCCGAAGCTGAGACCGTCGGGCCAGCGGAGGCGCGGATCCTTGACGAGGGTGCGTAGGCTCCGATCCGGACCGAGCGCGAGGATGGCGCCGTGCTCGGGGTCGGTCAAATAGACGTTGTCCTCGACGTCCATGCTGAGGCCGTCGCTCAGCGGCTTCGGGCCGAAGTCCTCGACCCGCGCGCCGAGCGCGTCGTCGCCGAGCGCGGTGTCGTTCAGGTCCCGCGTCGCGATGCGATGGAGCCGGTCGCCGCTGACCGGGCCGTAGTAGAGCCACTCCCCTCGCTTGTCGAGCGCGATCGAGTCGACGCCGATGCGGAGCGGGAAGAGGCCGAAGACGAGGATCCGTCGGTCGGGCGTCTCGAGGACGTAGTCCTTCGCCCGGACGGAGGCATGCCGCTCGAGCAGGCGGCGGCTCGTCTGGCTTGCGATGTCGTAGACGATGAGCGCGGGCTTCTG
>VBLA01000500.1 GCA_005879245.1 Deltaproteobacteria bacterium | reverse complement strand
TCTCGCCGCCCCGGTTCCAAGGCCGCGCGGCGTTCCCCGCGTCGCCCCAAGTAAGGCTTCGTGACCCGCGCAGCCGTCCCTTTACCTCAGGGCTGCTCTGCGCCACGCTCCGGGTGAGGTGAGAATGCCCGGCGGCTCGCGGTACCGCACGGGCCCCCGGAATGAAATGACCATGTCCGCGGAGCCGATGATCGAGGTGCGCGAGCTCACCAAGAGCTTCGGGGCCGTGGACGCGGTGGCCGGCGTCTCGTTTCGCGTGCACCGCGGAGAGATCGTCGGTTTCCTCGGACCGAACGGGGCCGGCAAGACGACCACGATGCGGATTCTCGCCGGCGTCTTCCCGCCTAGCAGCGGCTCGGTGCGGATTGCCGGGCGCGATCCCCTGCGGGAGCCACTCGAATGTCGGCGTGCGGTCGGCTACTTCCCCGAATACGCGCCTTTCTACCCCGAGCTGCGCGTAGCGGCGTACCTGCATTTCGTCGCGCGCCTCAAGCGGATCCCTCGTGCCCGGCGCGCGGGCGCGGTCGCCGAGGTCCTCGCGGTGTGCGGGCTGGAGAGCGTGGCCAACCGCCGCGTCGGCACGCTCTCCAAGGGATACCGGCAGCGCGTCGGCCTCGCCCAGGCGCTGTGCGGCAACCCACCGATCCTGATCCTCGACGAGCCGACGATCGGGCTCGATCCCGGACAGGTGGTGGAGATCCGCGACCTCGTGCGGAGGCTGCGCGGGGATCGCACCGTCTTCTTCTCGAGCCACATCCTCTCCGAGGTCGCGACGGTCTGCGAGCGCGTGATCGTCATCGCGCGGGGCCGGCTCGTCGGCGAGGGCACGCCCGGCGAGCTGAGCGCCCGGCTCGGCCGCCGCCGGCGCGTGGTGATCCGCGTCGACGGACCCCCGGACGACGTTGCGGCCGCGCTCGCCGCGATCCCCGGGGTGCTCCGTGTCGAGCGCAGGGACGGCGGCCTCGCCCTCGATGCGGCCGAGCGGGAGGACGTGGCGCGAGCGGCAGGCGCCGCCATGCAGCAACGCGGATGGTCGATCCTGGAGCTGCGCGAGGAGGCGATCGACCTGGAGGAGATCTTCCTCAGACTGGTGAGCGACGGGGGCGCGGCGTCGTGACCGTTCTCGCCATCGCCCGGAAGGAGCTGGCGCTCTACTTCGGCTCGTTTCTCTTCTACGCGCTCGCCACCGTCTTCCTCCTCCTCGCCGGATACTTCTTCTATACCAACCTGGGCTTCTTCGTGCTGATGGGTGGCATGAGCCTGCCGCGCGGGCTCTGGCAGTATCAGCTGCTCGACGTCCAGCGGCTCCTCCTCGTGCTGACCCCGCTCTTCACGATGCGGCTCTTCGCCGAGGAGCGGAAGCTCGGCACGCTGGAGCTCCTCTGGACCTACCCGGTGCGTGACGCAGAGATCATCCTGGGCAAGTTCCTCGCTTGCCTCGCCGTGGTGACGGTGATGGTGGGGGCGACGATCGTCTATCCGATCATGGTGGCCGTCTTCTATCCCGTGGCCGCCGGGCCGCTCCTCGCCGGGTACGTGGGTCTCTGGCTCTTGGTCGCGGCCTTCATCGCCTGTGGTCTCTTCCTCTCGGCGTTGACCGACAGCCAGCTGGTGGCCGGCGCCGCCACCTATGGCCTCCTTCTCTTCTTCTGGGTCATCACCTGGAACGAGGCCGCGGTGAACGAGGTCACGCTCCACCTGCTCGTGCCGTTCTCGCTCTTCGACCGTTTCTATCCCTTCGCGCTCGGCGCAATCGACACCCGCGACGTCACCTACCTCGTGCTCTTCACCGTCGCGTTCCTCACCTTCACGTTCTTCGCGCTCGACTCGCGACGCTGGCGGGGGCTGCGCTGATGCTCCTGTCGCGTGCGGTCCGGAGCTGGTCGCAGCTCTCCCTACAGGTGGCTTTCCTGCTGCTCGCCCTGGGGCTGCTCCAGCTCGTCGCGGAGCGCACGAACCGCCGCTTCGATCTGACGCCCGGCCGTGGCCTGTCGCTCTCCCCGCTGACGCGCAAGTTGCTGGCGCAGGTGACGCTTCCCCTCAAGGTGACGGTCTTCTTCCGGCGCGGGACGCGAGAACAATACGCCGACCTCCTCGCGCGGTTCCGCGCTGTCAACCAGCGCATCGACTTCGAGCTCTACGACCTCGACCGCTTCCCGGAGCGCGGGCGGAGTCTGGGCGTCACGCAGTACGGGCGCGCCGCGATCGAGTACGAGGGCCGACGGGTCGTCGTCCTCGCTTCCCCGGAGGAGCAGCTCGCGGGAGGCATCCTGCGGGCGCTGCGCGGGAAGCCCCGCCGAATGGTCTTTACGACGGGGCACGGCGAGCGGGGTCCCTCCGGCAAACCCGAGAGCTTCGGGCGGCTGGTGAATGCGCTCGAGGCGGAGAACTATTCCCCCGAGGACGTCTCGCTGCTCGACGGTCCGGTGCCGCCCGAGACGGCGATCGTGGTCGTCGCGGGACCGAAGCGCGACTTCCTGCCGCTCGAGCTCGACGCGCTCGCCGCCTATCTCAAGGCCGGCGGCGGAGTGCTCCTGCTGCTCGATCCCGCGCCGCTGCCGAACGTCGCCCGCTTCCTCGGCAGCATGGGGGTGCGGCTGGGCGACGATTTCGTCGTGGACCGGGAGCGCCGGATCCTCGGCACCGACGGCCTCGCTGCCGTCGTCGAGCTCTTCAAGCGCGGCAATCCCGTCTCCGATCCGGATGCGAACCCGATCGAATCCGGGGTCGTGCTCCCCTCCGCCCGGACGGTCGACGTCCTCGCCCAGGTGCCGGGGGTGGAGGCCGAGAGCATCGCTCGCACGACGCCGAGTGCCTGGGCGATGGCGGATCCGGAGCGAGCGCGTCGCGGGGAGGAGCCTTCGCAGGCGCAGCACGACACGCCCGGGTCAGCCTCCGTCGTGGTCATGGCGGAGCTCGGCGTGGCCGGTGAAGGGACGGGCAGGCCGCGGGGTCGCCTGGTCGCCGTCGGGGACGCCGACTTCGCGAGCGATGCCT
>VBLA01000111.1 GCA_005879245.1 Deltaproteobacteria bacterium | reverse complement strand
CCCGATCCTCGGTCCGGTGCGCGCGGCAGGGGTGACTACCAGCGCGTTGCAAGCGGAGATTGCCCGCGAGCTCCTCGACGGCGGCATCCTCCGCGCCCCGCAGGTGACCGTCGAGGTCGCCGAGTACCGCAGTCGGATGGTCAGCGTGGTCGGCAGCGTCGAGCGACCGGGTCCCTATCCGCTCACCCGGCCGGGGACCACGGTCGCGGATCTCATCTGGGCAGCGGGAGGACCGAGCAAGGACGCCGGCCGGCTGATCGAGTTCTCGCCCGCGCCCCAGGGACAGGCGCTCTTCGACGGCGCCGCGGCGGGAGCGCTCGTGCACCTCGACCTCGAGAGCCTCCTCCACACGAGCGGACAGGAGGGCCAGGTTTTGAATCCCCAGGTGAGGCCAGGTGACGTCATCAACCTCCCCCCGGCGGGAACGGTGCACGTCGACGGCTGGGTCGAGAAGCCCGGCTCCTACCCGGTCACCCGCGGCCTCACGGTCGCCGGCGCGGTCGCCGCCGCGGGCGGACATCGATTGGCCGCCGACCGCCGCCACGTGACGCTCCAGCGCGTGGTGGCCCCGGGGGAGCAGCGCTCCTTCACGGTCGATCTCGAAGCGGTGACCGCAGGCCGCGCGGCCGATGTCCCGCTCGCCGACGGCGACATCGTGCGGCTCCCCTCCCGCTTCTGGAGCACTCCCTAGCATGGGCGACGAACGGACGGCCCCGCCCGCGATCGTGCGGCCCGAGCGGGCCTACGTCCCGGCGGTGCGCGGCGAGGTCGTGGACGCGGATTTCCGCGTGGTCCGCGGACAGCGTCTCCGGGACTGCGCGCGGCTCCTCTTCCGCTATCGCTGGCTGGCGGGGACCTGCTTCGGCCTGACCGTCGGGCTGGCGGTCCTCGGGACGCTCGTCATCCCGCGCACCTACACCGCCACGACTCGCCTCCAGGTGACGCATCAGGCCCCGCTTCGCCTCCAGGTGGAAGAGCGCGAGCTCCAGCTCGATGGCAACGCCACCGGAGGCGCGAGCTTCCTCGCGACGCAGGTGGCGGCGCTCCGGAGCCGTGACCTGGCCGAGCGCGTGATCCGCAACCGCCGGCTCGCCGAGAATCCGGCCTTCCTCCGGCCCGCGCCCGAGCGCGGAGGGCTCGTGTGGGCGAGCAGCCGGGTGCTCAACCTCCTCCGCCCGCGGGGCTGGACGGGCACTGCGGCGTCGGCGTCCGAGGAGAACGACGCGAACCCGACGGAGGAGGTCGACGCGCGCCTCCTCGACCGCTACCTCGACTACCTCAGCGTCGAGACGGTGCCCGGCACCGACCTGGTCGAGGTGCGCTTCACCACGCCGAGCCCGACGCTCTCGGCTTTCCTCGCCGCCACGCACGCGGAAGCCTATGTCGATGCCAACGAGGAGGCACGGCTCGCGAGCAACCTGAGCACGCGCGACTTCGTCGACCGTCAGCTCCGCGACGCGCGTGCACAGGTCGAGCGGGCGGAGGGCGAGCTCGATCACTTCGCGACGGACCACCCGAGCGTGGCCGTGAATCAGGAGCAGCGGCTCCTCGCGCAGCGCACCGCGGAGCTCTCGGACCTGCTCACCAAAGCCGAAGCGGATCGGGTCGGGCTCGAGAGCCGGAACGAGTTCCTGAGCCACGCCGACAGCGAGCCCCTCGCCTACCTGCTCGATCGCCCGGCCATCGCCAAGCTGCACGCCGAGCTCCTCGATCTCGAAACCCAGGAGGCGCCCCTCGCGCATCGTCTCGGGCCGAATCATCCGCAGATGCTGGACCTCCGACGGCAGCAGGCGGCCGTCCAGCGTCAGCTCGCCACGGAGGTCGCGGGGGAGATCGAGGCGGTGCGCGCACGCTACGATGCCGCCCGCCTCCGGGAGACGGGACTCCGACGGAAGCTCGCACAGCAGGAACGGACGGCCGTCGCCCTGCGCGAGCTGGGCTCGCGCTACGACCTCCTCAAGAGCGACGCCGACAGCGCCCGCGCGCTCCGCGAGTCGCTGCTGAAGCAGCGGATGGCGACCGAGGTGAACGCCCAGCTCGCCGCCTTCACCGTCCGCATGGTCGAGCGCTCCGAGGTGCCCCGGCGCCCGAGCCGGCCGAGCGTGCCGCTCAACCTGACGCTCGGTATCGCCGCGGGTCTCGTCTTCGCGGTCGGGAGCGTCTTCGTCTGCGAGTACTTCGACAACAGCGTCAAGAGCAGCGACGATGTGGAAGGGTTCCTCGAGCTCCCCACCCTCGCGACCATCCCGAACTTCGCGCTCGCGCGGAAGCGCGCGGGCACGGCTCCCCGCGCGCTCATCGCGCACGCCGGGGCCGGAGCGAACGGCGAGGACGGGGGGCGGGTGTGCGGTCCCGAGCTCGTCGTGCTCCACGAGCCGTGGTCGCCCATCGCCGAGTCCTTCCGCAGCATGCGGACCTCGGTGCTCTTCTCGGCGGCCGGCGCGCCCCCGAAGGTGATCCTCGTGACCAGCGCGGGGGCCGGCGAGGGAAAGACGGTGAGCAGCCTCAACCTGGCGACCACGCTCGCCGACGCCGGCTCGGAGGTGCTGCTGCTCGATCTCGACCTCCGCCGCCCCCGCTGTCACACCGCGCTCGGGGTCGAGAACGGTCGGGGGCTCTCGAGCTTCCTCGCCGGGCAGGTGCCGCTCGAGAGCGTGATCCACGCCTTGAAGCGCCCCCGGTTCTTCTTCATCCCGGCCGGCCCTCCCCCGCCCAAGCCGGCGGAGCTGCTCGGCTCGTCACGGATGCTCGACGCCCTCGAGAAGCTCCGCGGCGCCTACGACTTCCTGATCCTCGATGCACCGCCGGTGCTGGCCGTGACCGACGCCACACTGCTCGGGCGGGAGGCCGACGGCGTCGTGCTCGTGGTGAAGGGTCACGACACGCCGCGCGAGCTCGTGCGCCGCGCCCGCGATCAGCTCGCGAACGCGGGCGCGCAAATCCTCGGCGCCGTCGTCAACAACGTGGACCTCGGCTGGGGCGATCTCTACTTCTACGGCCGCTACTACGGGCAGTACTACCGCCAGCCGCAGGGCCCGAGCGACCGCGCGTGAGCGCGCCCGCCGACCGCGTGACCGACCGGCGGGTGCTCCTCGCCCTCCAGGGTCTCGCGCTGGGGCTCCCCCTCCTCGCCGACGACGTTCCGTGGCTCCTCTGGCCGGCGTGCCTGCTCGCCGTCGGTCTGCTCGCCGTCACCACGCACGAGCGGCGGCGGCGAAGCGGCAGCCCGTACGCGCCCGGTGTCGCGTGGCTCGGGGCCTTCGTCGGCCTCGCGCTTGCCACCACGGTGCCGCTCCCGCCCCGGCTCCTCCGCCTGCTCGCGCCCGCCACGGCGGAACTCTATGGCCGGGCACTTCCCGGCTGGCCGGACGCGGGGGGCTGGGCGCCCTGGCGTTCGCTCGCCGTCGATCCGTACGGCGTCTGGCTCGAGCTCCTCCGCCTCTCGCTCGGGCTCGGAACGTTCGCCGTGGTCGTCGGGTACCCCTGGCAGCTCGGCGAGTCCGACGAGACACCGCGCGCGTACGTCTCCGGACGTCTCACGCTGACGCTCCTCGCCGCCGGCGCGCTGCTCGCCGGGCGCGCGCTCCTCGAGCACGCGGCGGGGAGCGGCCGCGCGACCGGTGCGGATCACGTCGCGACCTGGCTCGGGATCGTGATTCCGGTCGCTCTCGCCTACTGGGTCGCGCTCGGCGAACGGGTGCGAAGGCGATTGGCGCGCGCGATGGAGATCGGCCGGGGGATCGGCGTCCGCGAGCGGCGAGCCTGGGCGGCCGCGCTGATCGCGCATCAGCGCCGGCTCTGGGCACCGCTCGTCGCCGGCGGCGCGCTCGCCCTCATGATCCTCGCCGCGCTCGTCCACAGTGCGGATCCGGGGATCGCGGCGCTGCTGCTCGGCGTTGCCGTGAGCGCCGCGGGAATCGCCACGCGCGGGAGGTCGAGCCGTGGCGCTGCCTCACCACACCCCGGCGGCGTCACGGCTCGCCTCGTGTTCCTCCTCGTCGCGGCCGGCGCCGGAGCGGTCTGGCACGGAGCAACCGCCGTCGCCTTCGGCGACGCGCTCCCGGCGACTCGCCTCGCCGTCGTCCGCGATCATCCGCTCTTCGGCACGGGCCTCGGCTCGGCACCGCTCGTCCTCCCGCGCCGTGCCGCCGGGGACGACGACAATGGCTACCTGGCGCTCGCGACGGAAACGGGCATGGCCGGCGTGGCGCTGGCGATCCTCTTCGCGCTCACGATCGCGCAGGCCGCACGACGGGACCGGAGGGTCGGATCGTTGCCCACGGCGACGGCTTCCGCGGCGCGAGCCCGACGGCGGCCCTCCGACGACACGTCGGAGCGACCCGAGTGGTACGCGGCCCTCGCCGAGCACGACTGCCTTCGCTGGGGATTCGTCGGTGGTCTCGCGTCGATCCTCTTCGAGAGTCTCGTCGATCCGGGCTGGCGCACGCCGGTGAACCTCCTGGCCGCGATGGTCGTCGCCGGTCTTCTCGTCCTGACCGCACTCCCTCGACTCCACGGGAGCGTGCAGGCCTTCCGTCTGCTGCCGACGTTCCTCGTGGCAGCCGCTCTACCGCCGGCGCTGAACGCGCTGCTGCTCGTGGTCGGCGCCCCGCCGCTCTCGCCCCGCGACTGCCTCGCGCAGGCGAAGCTCCACGCCCCCGAGGAGGCCGACGCCGTCCGTCTCGCACGACGCGCGCTGGATCGCTCGCCGGCAGATCAGCAGGCGCACGACGTGCTCGCCGGCGCGCTCGGGGATACTCCCGAGGCCGAGCAGCTGCTCCGCGCCGCGATCGCGTTCGCTCCCTGGTCGACGGAGGAACGCGACCGCCTCGCCCTCGGCCTTTTCCGGCGTGGAGAGCGGACCCTGGGCGCCACCGAGCTCGAGGAGTCGGTCTTCCGGGCACCGTCGCTCCGCTCGCACCCTGCCCTCGACCCGGGCAGCGCATCGTCCCCGCAGGCCATCCTCGCGCCGGTCGCCGTCGATCAGACCGCCCGCCGTCTCGCGGAGCTCGAGCCGGACATCCTGGACGCCGTCGAGCACGGCCTCACCCGTGCCCTGCAAGCCGCCCCGAAGAGCAGTCACACCCTCGTCGACGACCTCGCGACGCTCCGCGAGGCGCGCGGCCGCTGGGCAGAGGCGGCCGTGGTGCTCCGCGCCGAAGCGGAGCAGAGCGCGGATGCGACGGGGCTCGCGCGCGCGGCCCGCGACTACCTGAAGGCCGGCGACGCGAGCGCCGCGGAGCAGGTCCTGCTCGCCGCCCTGCGGCGCCAGCCCGGGCAGGGCGCTCTCTACCGCCGGCTCGCCGTCGACGTCTATGCGGCCCGCGGCGACTTCGGGGCTGCGGAGCGCGTCCTCCGGGCAGGCGAGCAGAACGCCTTCGACCGGCTCCCCGTCTACCAGGCGATGACGGAGGTCCTCGCCCGGCGCGATACCATGCCCGCCACCGAGGTCGTCGACCCCCGACCCTCGTCGCCGCACACGGCCGCGGACGAGGACCCGGACGACGCCGCCGCCCGGGATAGCGAGGACACCGAAGAGCCCTAGCGCGGCGACCGACGCGCTGCCCGCTCCGCGCGCCGCGCCTGCGGCAGGACGCGGACGCACGCGGGTGCGAGCGGCAGCGCGACCCGGGTGAGCGTCGCGAGCATCCGGAGCGCCTGCTCCCGCCTCGGGCTCCAGGCCAGCCCGAAGCGGTCGCGCAGCGCCGGCGGCAGAAGACCCACCGTGACGAAGTTCAAGGGGCGGAACGCGACCCCCAGGCCGAACGCGAACGGCGGACGGAGGATCGACGAAGCGACGTCCCGTCCGACCGGCCCGACCGTGAGCACGTCGCTCGCGATCATGCGGCGCATGTAGGTGTCGAACGCGCCGAGGGTGCGAGGGATGAGCCGCTCGGGAATCCCGAGCAGACGCGCAACGCGCTTCGACTCCTCGTAGTAGGCGACGCGGGCCGCGGGTGAGAGCGGCCGGACGAAGCGCTGGTAGACCCCGAGCGCCGTGTCGACCAGCGTCGCGTGCACCCAGAAGAGGAGCCGCGGATCGTTCGCGTCGTAGGGGGTCCCGCTCGGGAACGGACCGACGTCCGCATCGAGGACGCCGTGCACGCGGGCGTGCACGCGCTCGATCTCGCCGACGGCCCGGAGCGCTCCCGCTGCGTCGGCGAAGACGAGGGTGAGCATCAGGTCGAGGGTGCGTCGGAGGCGCTCGAGAGGCGCGCTCCGGAAGCGGCTGTGGGCCGCCACACCGGCCGCGACGAGCGGATGGGCGACCTGGAGGAGGAGCGCCCGCCCGCCGCCGAGGAGCACCGCCGCCTCGCGGTGGACCCGCCACGTGACGCTCGCCGGCGTGAAGAGGCCGCGCGAGAGATCGCCCGCCCGCCGGCGGTGCGCCCGCCGCAGGCGCGCCATTTCCGCGGCTGTCAGTTCCGGCGTTGCTCGGCGGCGCGTCACGGAGGCGAATTGTATCCCAAGGCGGGCCGGCGATCCCGGATTTTCCTTGACCCTCCGCCGACCGCGTTGTACGGCTCCCGCGATGAAGCCGGGGCGACTAGCGGGGGTGACGGCCAAGTAGCGACGCCGACCCCGACGGGAGGGAGCATGGCGCGGTGGTGGAGAGGATGGCGGAAGCGGAAGCAGCGGCGCCGCGCGGGCTCCAGCGTCGAGACGGACCGGCAGTCGCTCGAGCGGGCGTTCCGACGCCTCGGTGCGATCGTCGAGAGTGCCGGGTGTTCGAGGCCGTTGGGGCGCTGCGCCAACCGCTGGAGCTCGGACGCCGGCGCGCGCGATGCGCTCACCGCGTCGGTGAACCGACTCCTCGTGCCCGGGTTCGCCGCGCATACCCTCGCGCAGGAAGGAACGACGCTGGTCTACCCTCGAGCAGACCACACCCTGCAGCTCCCTCTCCGCGGAGCGCGTGCTCGGTTCGCTCCTCCACCCGGCGGAGCCGCCCTGGGGTGTAGTCGGCTCGGGGCCGCGCTCGCTATCCGGCGGCGTTCAACCGCCAGTAGCGACGGCGCCTCGGTCGGCCCTCCTGCCGCGCTCCAGCAGATAGCCGCTGTAGAGGACGGCGAGGAAGCGCTCGACCCCGTGGATGACGAAGCTCGTCCGCACGGACGGGAAGATCTCGAAGGCGTGCTGCGCGCCGGGCACCTCGGCGTACACGAGGGGCGCCTCGGCCCGCTCGCGGAAGACCCGGCAGAAATGTCTGGCCTCTTCGACCGGCACCATCGTGTCGATCTGCCCGTGGATGACGAAGAAGGGTGGCGCGTCGCGATCGATCCGGCTGATCGGCGAGGCCTTCTCGTACGCCTCCACGGCCTCGGCGCGTGGGGCCTTCATCACGCGCCGCTCGAGGAGCCGGAAGAGCCCGTCGTGCGGCCAGACCTGGTGCCGGTCGGTGAAATCGTACACGCCGTAGAACGCGACGCAGCCGCGCACCGAGGTGTCGACGTGCTCGAAGCCGGGCTGGTACTCGGGCGCGTTCGGGGTGAGGGCCACGAGCGCCGCCAGATGGCCGCCGGCCGAGCCGCCCGTGACGATCACGAAGTCCGGATTGACACCGTACTCGCTACCGTGCTCCCGAATCCATCGCAACGCCCGCTTGAGATCGACGAGATGGTCGGGGAAGGTGGCGCGCGGGCTCAGTCGGTAGTTCGCGCTCACGCACACCCAGCCACGTGCGGCGAGATGGAGCATGAGGGGGATGCCCTGCTCGTTCTTGCTGCCGAAGATCCAGGCGCCGCCGTGGATCTGCAGGAGCGTCGGGCAGCCGCTCGGCCGGGACCGCGGCCGGTAGACGTCGAGCTTGAGGTCGCGGCCTGCGACACTCGCGTAGGTGATGTTGCGCACCCGCTCCACCTCGGGGTGGCTCCTCCGGAACGGGACGACGAGCTGGCCCCAGTCGATGGCCGGGGCGAACTTGGCGCTCACCTCGGGGAGGATCCGCTCGCGGTACTCGTCGCCGAGCCCTTCCCGCAGCGCCCCCTCGACGATCCGCTCGGCCCCCCAGGCCGCTCCGTAGCAGCGCGCGAGCCCGACCCACGACCCGAGCATGATGCCGAGCCCCACGACCCCCGGCCAGGCGTGCAGCGCCCCCGCCCGGACGAAGACGGCCGTCATGACCGCCTGCCAGACGACGTGATGGATCGCTAGCTCGGCAGTCAGCCAGCCCGCGAAGAAGCTGAGCACCGCCC
>VBLA01000499.1 GCA_005879245.1 Deltaproteobacteria bacterium | reverse complement strand
CGGACGATCTGCCCGGGCGCGACGCGGTACTGCTTTCCCCCAGTGCGGATGACGGCGTACGCCATGAAACGATTTCGGCGCGGCTGGTCTTGCCGCGCCGACGCGTGGTCTGTAACTGAGGGGCGGAGGGGTGTCAACCGAATGATCCGCATCACCCTCTACAGCCGGCGGGACTGCCCCCTCTGCGACGAGATGCGGAGCGTGGTGGCGACGGTGGGACGCGGGGTGCCGTTCCGCCTGGAGATCGTCGACGTGGACACGGACCCGTCGCTCGTGGCCATGTATGGTGAAGAGGTTCCCGTGCTGTGCGTGAACGGGGTGAAGACCTTCGTGGGGCGGGTCGAGGCGCCAGTGCTGCGGCGACGGCTCGAGCGGGAGCGAGCGTAGCCTCATGCCGACCATCGCCGTCGACGCCATGGGCGGAGACCACGCGCCGGACGAGGTGGTGAAGGGCGTCGCCCAGGTCTCGCTCGCGACCGACATCGAGTGTCTGCTGGTGGGGGACGAGCGGCGCATCCAGGAGAACCTCGAGGGTGTCTCCTACAACCCCGAACACATCGCGATCCTCCACTGTCGGGACGCGATCGGCATGGGGGAGAACCCCCAGGAGGCGATGCGCCGCCGGGATGCCTCGCTGCTGGTCGGGACACGCGC
This sequence comes from Deltaproteobacteria bacterium, assembly GCA_005879245.1. Lineage (GTDB taxonomy): Bacteria > Desulfobacterota > Binatia > DP-6 > DP-6 > DP-23. The sequence continues at coordinate 5,186 of VBLA01000499.1, read as the reverse complement.
CGTGGCCGAGGGCCGGGCCGACGCCCTCGTGTCGGCCGGGAACACGGGCGCCTGCATCCTCGCCTGCGCCAAGCACTTCCCGCTGATCCGCGGCATCCGCCGCGCCGCCCTCGCGAGCGTCTACCCCCGACACATCGAGTACGAAGGACAGGATCGCTTCGCGCTCCTGCTCGACGTCGGCGCCACTGTGCGCTGCGAGGCCGAAGAGCTCGTGCACTTCGCGATCATGGGGGCCGGCTACGCGCGGCGCATCTCCAAGGTCACGAGCCCGCGCGTCGCGCTGCTCAACATGGGGAGCGAGGAGACGAAGGGGGGCGAGACGCTGGTCGAGGCGCATCGGCGGCTGCGTGCGCTCGCCGGCATCCACTTCGTCGGCAACGTCGAAGGCAACGATCTGGTCCGCGGTCGCGCCGACGTCATCGTGTGCGAAGGGCTGGTCGGGAACATCGCGCTCAAGCTCATCGAGGGCGTCTCGGAGGTGTTCACCGACCTCGCGAGCGTGGCCGCCGAGCGGCGTCTCAGCTGGCGGCTCGGCCTCCGGCTCCTCGCCCGCGGCATCGAGCGCCTGCGCGAGCTCACCGACTACGCGCAGTACGGCGGCTCGCCGATCCTCGGCTTCGAGCGGCTCTGCATCAAGTGCCATGGACGCGGTTCGGAGGCGGCGGCAGACGAGCCCGGTCAGCTGGCCCGGCGTCGCCGCTCGTCTGCCGATGGGACCTCGACAAGACCTATCTCCGCAGCGAGTTCACGACGCTCCGTCAGCTGCTGCGGACGGCGCTCGAACGCCCCGACCAGAAGGTCGACGTGCCGGGGGTCGCCGAGCTCATCCGGGCGCTCAAGGCGGCCGCCGCGTCGCGCGGCCAGACGGCGCTCGTCTACTTCGTCTCCGCGAGCCCGCCCCAGATCGGCAAGGCGATCCGTGCCAAGCTCGCCCTGGACGGGGTGCCGTACGACGGCATCGTGTTCAAGAACCAGCTCGAGCAGCTGCGGCGCGGCAAGTTCCGCTATCTCCGCGAGCACGTCGGGTTCAAGCTCGTCGAGCTGCTCCGTGGCCACCTGGCGGTCCCGGCCGAGACACGCGAGCTCTGCTTCGGCGACGACTGGGAGTCCGACTCCCTCATCTATTCGCTCTACGCCGACGTGCTCGCGGGCCGTCTCGCACCGGCGTCGCTCACGACGATCCTCACGCGCGTCCGGGTCGACCCCCTGCTCGTCTCGCAGGTCATCGCGCTGGCCACTCAGGTGCTCCGGCGGGACGCGGTCGAGCGGATCTTCATCAACCTCGATCGCCGGACCCCTCCCGCGACCTTCCGTCTCTTCGGCCCGCGCGTGGTCCCGACCTTCAACTACTTCCAGACGGCGGCCGTGCTCGCCGTGATGGGCCGTCTGCGCCTGGAAGATGTCGGGCGTGTCGGTACCGTGCTGGTCGAACGCTCGGGGTATACCGCGCGACGGCTCGAGAACTCGCTCGACGACCTCGTCCGGCGCGGGCACCTCTCGCTGCCGGCTGCGGAGCGGCTGGCGGCCCCGCTCCGAGCCTCGGGTCTCCTGAGCCCCCTCCCGTCCCCGCGGTCACGGTGGCGCCGCGCCCTCGGGCGCCTCGGACGCTGGCGACGGCCGGCGAGACCCAGGACCCGGTCGGCGACCGAGCCAGGTCCGCTCGACTACGACGCGATACTCGCGCGCGTGCACCCGGGCGCGCGTCACGTGGCCGCGAGCGGAGGAACGCCATGACACCGGAGGAGTTCGTCGTCGTCCTCGTGACCGCAGGAAGCGGCGAGGAGGCCGCGCGCATCGGGCAGACGCTCGTCGCGGAGCGCCTCGCCGCCTGCGCCAACGTCGTCGGGCCGATTCGCTCCATCTACCGCTGGCAGGGTGCGGTCGAGGACGCCGCGGAACACCTGTTGCTCCTGAAAGCCCGCGCCCGGGACGTGACGGTGCTCGGGGAGCGGGTGCGCGCGCTTCACAGCTACGAGGTTCCCGAGGTGCTCGCACTCCCGATCCGCGCCGGGTCGGCTGCCTATCTCGCATGGCTCGCCGAGTCGACCGCGCGCGAAAGCTGAGCCCCCGCCGTGGCCGTCCGGTTGCCGGTGAGTTCTCGGCCGGCGGCCTCGTCTACCGGAGGCGGGCAGGGGAGTGCCGGGTCGTGCTGGCTGCCCGCAGGCACCCCGAGAGCGGAACGCTCGTCTGGATGCTCCCCAAGGGGCACCTCGAGCCGGGGGAGACCCCCGCCGAGGCCGCGCGGCGAGAGGTACGCGAGGAGACGGGCCTCGACGCCGAGGTCGAGCGACCCCTCGGCGACGTCACCTACTGGTACGTCCGGCGGAATGCGCGGGAGGGCCCACGCCGCGTGCTGAAGCGCGTACGCTTCTTCGTCATGCGGCACCGGGGCGGCCGCTTCCGCGACCGCGACGACGAGATGGACGCCGTCCGCTGGTTCTCGCTCGCCACGGCCGAAACGCGGGCGACACGCCTGAACGAGCGCAGGCTCCTCCGCCGGGCGCGGCGCCTCCTCGAGGGCGACGGGCGGAGAACGGACCGCAGTGCGCCGCGTGGGCGAACATCCTAGCTAGCTGGGTATTGAAAAAATGAATACGTAGCGCTCGAGGGCGGGGAGCGGGCGCAGGGCACCCCCGCTCGCCTTCGGTTCGGTCGCGCTGGGTGGCGCGTTTGGGTGCGAAGGTTCCGGCGGGATGCGCGTCGCGGGAGGGGGGCGTCGTCGCAGCGCCTCTCGAGCCGGCGCGCCCGCGCGATCGAGAACGCCGGCGGGGCCGGCGAGAGTCGAAGCGGAGACGACGCCCCCCTCCCGCGGACCGCAGCCTCAGGTCACGCTCCTAGCCAGCCTCCTCGAGCACGTGCTCGAGGAGCGCCGCGTTCGGCAGCATCCCGTGCAGGTTCCGCCGCAGCGCCGCGAGCGCCGGGCGGAGGTTCCGGAAGGCGAGTCGGCCCCGCAGCTCGCCGAGGCGGCTCGCGTGCTCCTCGAGGAAGCGGGTCAGAACGGTCAGCGAGACGAGCTCGAGGCCCCCGAGGTCGATCACCAGCCGCTCGGACGTGCCACCCATCGCGCGCCGCACCCGCGAGACGAGCTTCCGGGCGGCGCGCGCGTCGATTGCCCCGTCGAGCCGGATGACGAGCGCCTTCAGCGTATCGTCGCGCATGGCGCGTGCGCGCAGCCAGGCGCTTCGCATCTGGCCGGACCCCGCTTGCATCGCGTCGACGAGCGTTGACACGAACGGCACACGCTCCCGGATGCGGATCGGACGGGCGAGCGCGCGGGCGAGGCGCATCGCGGGGGTCGCGTACGCCGGTGGGGCGGCGAGGAGCGCGCGGCGCGTCCCGTAGTTGGCGACCAGCGCGGCTTGCCGGGTGGCACCGCGCACGCCCGTGCGACGCCAGATGGCGCGGTGGGTGTGGAGGGCACGCGCCGCCCACGCGAGCCCGCGCGCGAGCTCCTCCTCGCTCATCTCTCCGCGTTCCTCTGCCGGCCGAAGGTCCGGGAAGGGAACGCGGCCTGCCTGGCAGAGCCAGGCGGCACGCCCGAACACCCCTGCGTCGTCGCCCCGTCGGCCGAGCGCACAGCGCAACACGGTGAGGAATCCGGCGCGCCGGATGCGTCGCAGATCAGTGGCCGCTGCCCGGAGCCGTGCGGCGTCGTCGTGGCCGCTCACCTCGCGCAGCAGCGGATCCGGCTCGGGCCCGAAGACGAAGGCCCGACACCCGCTGCGTCGCGCGAGACGGAGCAGCGCCCGGTCGCGAGCCACGGCGAGCTCGGCTTCGATGCCCCAGGGGCGGCCGAGCCGGGCGAGATGGGTGCAGAGCAGACGGGCGTACGAGCCGATGCGACCGAAGGGGAGTCCGATGAGCAGCGCCGCGCCGCCTTCCCCCGCGATCTCGTCGGCGACGTGCCCCGGCGCTCGCAGAGTCCCGGTCGGCCCGACGAGGGAGACGTGCCTCCAGCTCGACATGGCCGCGCTATAGGGAGGTGGCCGCTCGAATGCAATAGCGAGCTGGCTCGCGCGTGGCGCGCGGGCACGGCGTGGAGTAGAGCCGTTCCCCGGATGCTCTGGGCCATTCTCACGGTGGCCGTTCTGATCGTGCTCCTCCAGGTGCGTCGCAGCCGCCGGACCGTCGCGGCGCTCGAGCGACGGCTCGAGGTCGCATCGCGGGGACTCGAGTCTCTGCAGCAGGCCTTCTCGCACTTCGCTCCGGCGGAGGTGGTGGAGGAGATCATCGCGCACGGTGTCTCCACGCGCTCGGAGAAGAAGGAGATCACGGTGCTGTTCGCAGACCTGAAGGGTTTCACCGCCCTCGGCGAGCGGCTCGAGCCCGAGGTCCTCGTCCGCGTCCTCAACGGCTACTTCGAGCGCATGAGCCGCGCGATCACCGCCCATCGCGGCCATGTCTCCAAGTTCCTGGGCGACGGCATTCTCGCGCTCTTCGGCGCGCTCGAAGCGAATCCGTGGCAGACGAACGATGCGGCGCATGCGGCGCTGGCGATGCGCACGGCGCTCGCCGACTACAACGCTGCTCTGCGGAGCGAGGGGCTCCCGCCGCTCGCCGTCGGCGTCGGCATCCATCGGGGAAGCGTGGTCGCCGGTGTCATCGGCAGCGCCGAGCTCGTGGAGTACGGCGTCATCGGGCGCGCGGTGAACCTGGCGGCGCGCGTCCAGACCCTGACGCGTGCCTTCGCCGTGGACGTCCTGGTGACCGAGGCGGTGCGGGACGTCCTCGATCAGCGCTTTCGCCTCGCCCCCATGCCCGCGACCGAGGTGAAGGGCGTCCCCGGCCCGCTCGCGACGTTCGCGGTGGAGGCCTTCGACCCGACCTCCGACGCGCCCGCCCGCCCCGCCGGAGGACGCCAGAGTGGATAGCTTTTTGGTAAGACGGTTACCTAGCTCACTCCGTGTCCCCTCCGTGCACGGTGTGGCAGTCCTGCAAGCCCAGAAGGTTGAATTCCCCCTGCCGATCGGGGGCGAGCGGCCCGCTTCCACCCGTCCGCGCATCGTGGCGCCAGCGGGAGAGGTCCTTGGCATCCGATGTGCTTAGTGCCCGCTGATGCTGAGTCTTGCCTATTGTTTCCATCGCGCTGACCAGGGAAGTATCCACTCAACCGGGGGGCGGTACCGGCTTCGCAGCGCGGCCGTGGACCTCCTCGTCGGGGCATTTTCCTGGTCCCGGTAGCGTGG
>VBLA01000519.1 GCA_005879245.1 Deltaproteobacteria bacterium | reverse complement strand
ACCCCCTTCTTCTTCCAGGAGCCCGGCCCGCTCCGCGACGACGTGCTGGAGCTGGCCGAGCGCCACCACGTCCACCTCCTCTTCGGGAGCCCTGCCGCCCGGCAGACGCGGGGCGGCGAGCTCGAGGAGCTGAACCGTGCCTACCTCGTCTCGCCCGAGGGGCGCGAGGTTGCGACCTACGACAAGATCCAGCTCGTGCCCTTCGGCGAGTACGTGCCCTTCGAGCGGGCGCTCTTCTTCGTCGACCGGATCGTGGAGGCGATCGGGCGGGTCGCTCCCGGTCTCGTGCCGACCGTCTTCCACCTCCCGGCGGCCGACTTCGGCGTTCTCATCTGCTACGAGGGCGTCTTCCCCGCGCTCACCCGCCGCTTCGTCGACGGCGGCGCGGACTTCCTCGTCAACATCACGAACGACGCCTGGTACGGACGGACCTCCGCCCCCTACCAGCATCTCGCGCAGGTGACCTTCCGGGCGGTCGAGAACCGCGTGCCGCTCGTGCGGTCGGCCAACACCGGCATCTCCGCGTTCATCGACCCGGACGGACGGATCCGCTGGCAGGGCCCGCTCTACGAAACCGCCTGGCACGTGGACGAGGTGAGCTGGCCGGGGGTCCGCACCTTCTACACGCGCTTCGGGGACGTGTTCGCGTGGGCGTGCGCGCTCGTGACGCTGGCGGCCGTGGGGTGGGGTACGCGGCGGGGCATCGTGTGAGGGACGTCGGTCGCGCGGTCCGGTGGCTCCTCGTGGTCGTGCTGCTCGTGCACGGCGTCTACGCCGGCCTCGAGGTGGTGACCGGCGCCGATCTCTGGTGGCAGCTCGCCGCCGGCCGCTACATGGTGCAGCACCGGGAGATCCCGACGCGCGACATCTTCTCCTACACCTTCGCCGGGGCCCCCTGGTTCAACGAGGAGTGGCTGACGCAGGTCCTCTTCTACGGCCTCTACTCCCTCGGCGGCGGGACACTGCTCGCGCTCTTCAAGATCGTCCTCGTGATGGGACTGCTCGCGGGCACCGCGTGGATCGGGTGGCGGCGGAGCGGCTCGCTCGTCTTCGCGGTGGGTGCGGCGGCGGCCGCCGCCTTCGTCTGCCGGCCGTACCTCGACATCCGACCCCAGCTCTTCGAGTTCGTGGGGACGCTCGTCGTGATCGGGGTCGTCGACGCCTACCGTCGCGGGGCGGGGCCGGCCGTCCTCGCCGTCCTCCCCGTCACGATGGCCCTCTGGGTGAACCTCCACGCGAGCTACATCTTCGGACTCGGCGTCCTGGGCCTCCTCGCCGGTTGTGAGATCGTGAAGGCCTGGCTCCGGATCCCCGACGCCCCCATGCCGCTTCGGCGCGCTCTCGGGCTCGGCGTCGCAACGCTGGTCACCTTGCTCGCCTGCTTCGTGCACCCCGAGCCTCTCAAGGCGCTCGCCTTCCCATTCGTCATCCTCGATCCGGCTGAGTCGCCGTGGCGCACGGAGATCGTCGAGTGGCTTCCGACCAAGCTCTTTCGGGAGGAGCAGTTCAACCCGGCCTTCTTTGGCTACTTCTTCACCGCGCAGATCCTCGTGGCGCTCGCCGCGGTGCTCGCGGCTCCGCGGCGGTGCGACCTCTCCGACACGGCCGTCGTGGCGGTGACCGTCGCGCTCGCCCTCAGCGCGCGCCGCTTCGTTCCGCTCTTCGCCCTCGTATCGGTGCCCTTCGCCGCGCGGAACCTGGCGCTTCTCCGGAGCCGCGCGGCCACCGGGCCCGCGGAGGCACCCGTTCGCGATCGCGTCCGGGGCACCATCGTCGCGATCCTGGCCCTGGGCGCCCTCGGCAACGTCCTCCTCCGCGCCGTGCCGGATGCGCAGGCCATCACGGCGCGGGGCCTCTTCCCGGAGATGATCCGGGCCGACTTCTTCCCCCGTGATGCGGTCGAGTTCCTGCGGCTGAACGCGCTGCCCGGCCGCCTCTTTCACCTTTACGTCTGGGGCGGATACCTCGAGTGGGAGCTGCCCGGGCGGAAGGTCTTCATCGACGGCCGTGCGCAGACTGTCTACCCGGGCAGCTTCTGGACCGAGCACAGCGCGGCGGAGTACGGCTACCCGGGGTGGAACGACGTCCTCGACCGCCACGAGGTCGCGCTCGTCCTCTGGCCAACCGGCTTCGCCGGTGGCCGGCACGCCGTGATGCGCGACGAGCTCCGCCGCTCACCCAACTGGGTCTG
>VBLA01000110.1 GCA_005879245.1 Deltaproteobacteria bacterium | reverse complement strand
AGCGGGAAGGGCCCTCGTCGCCGTCGTATCGAATCGATCCCCGGTCCCGAGGTTCAGGGTGCCCGAGATGATCGTCAGGCGTTCGACCTTCGGGTGCCAGTGCGACGCGACCCGGTAGCCGTCGGGCAGCAAGAGGCGCATCGTGAAGAAGCCATCCTTGGACGGATCTCCCTCCAGGATCGCCACCTTCGCACCGGGCGCCAGCGATTCGGGGCCAGCCTTCCACGCGATCTCGCCGGGTACGTACAGCGCCCAGCTCCCGCCGCCGGGGTTCTTCTTCTGCCCGGCAGCAAGGCTCGTCCGCAGGACGGAGCGACCCGCAACGCCGCACAACACGACGAAGACGACAGCAGCCATCCTCCTCATGACACCCTCCTTTCTCCTAGCCGCTCAGCCCGACCGCTTCGCCAGCGCCTCGAGCGCCGTCAAGATCGCCTGCGTGCCGAGCTCTCCGCCGCCGCGTGCCTCGACGGCGGTGAAGAGGAGCTGCACGACGGCGGTCAGCGGCAGCGGGACGCCGAGCCGTTCCGCGCTCGCGAGCGCCAGGCGGAGGTCCTTCTGCTGGAGGCGCACCATGAAGCCCGGCGCGAAGTCCCGTCGCTGCATGCGGGGTGCCTGCTCCGCGAGCATCCAGGAGGCCGCGGCTCCGCCTCCCACCGCCTCGACGACTGCCGCGGGATCGAGCCCCGCGCCGGCGGCAAGGAGGACACCTTCGGCGACGGCGGCGAGGGTCCCAGCCCCGACCACCTGGTTCACGAGCTTCGTCATCTGGCCCTGGCCGGGGCCACCCATGTAGGTGACCCGCTTCCCGAGCGCTGCGAAGAGCGGGCCCGCGCGATCGAAGGCGGCGGCAGCGCCCCCCACCATTATCGAGAGCGTGCCGGCGATCGCGCCCTGCTCGCCCCCCGAGACCGGGGCATCGAGGAGGGCGACCCCTGTCTCGGCGGCGCGCTCCGCCAGCGCCCGCGCCGCCGCGGGGTCGATCGTGCTCATGTCGATGGCGAGGAGCTCGGCCCGAGCCCCGGCGAGCACACCATCGGGACCGGCCATCACGGCCTCGACGGCGGGCGTGTCGGGCAGCATCGTGACGACGGCGTCGACCGCCGCCGCCAGCGCCGCGGGCGAGTCGGCCCACGCGGCACCGTCGGCGAGGAGTCCCGCGGCCCGCGCCCGCGTCCGGGTGTGCACGGTGAGCGGGTGCCCGGCGCGGAGCAGGTTCCGCGCCATCGGCGCGCCCATGATGCCCAGGCCGATGATGCCGACGCGCATTCCCTACGTCCAGCGGAGGGGAACGTAGATCAGCGCCGCGATTGCCGCCGTGCACGGGATGGTGAGCACCCACGCCCACACGACGTTTCGCGCCACGCCCCAGCGGACCGCCGACAGCCGGCGCATGCTCCCCACCCCGATGATCGCGCCCGTGATGGTGTGGGTCGTGCTGACGGGGATGCCGAAGCTCGCCGAGCCGAGGAGTGCAATGGCGCCCGCGGTTTCCGCGCAGAAGCCGCCGATCGGCTGGAGGGCGGTCAGGCGCATCCCCATCGTGCGCACGATACGCCAGCCGCCAAAGAGCGTGCCGAGCCCGATCGCGGCGTGGCAGGTGAGGACCACCCAGATGGGCACGTAGAAGTGCTCGCCGAGGACCCCTGCGCTGAAGAGCAGCACGGCGATGATCCCCATCGTCTTCTGGGCATCGTTGGTCCCGTGGCCGAGGCTGTACGCGGCGGCCGAGACGAGCTGGAGCCGGCGGAAGATGCGGTCTACACCTGCGGGGCTCGCCCCGTACACGAGCCGGAGGAGCACGAGCATGAACAGCGCCGCCAGCAGGAACCCGACGAGCGGAGAGACGACGATGAAGACGAGCACTTTGACGAGGCCGGGGAGCAGGAGCACGCCAAAGCCGCCCTTGGCGACGCCCGCGCCCGCGAAGCCGGCGATCAGCGCGTGCGAGGAGCTGCTCGGCAGCCCGTAGTACCAGGTGATGGCGTCCCAGATGAACGCCGCCACCAGGCCCGAGAAGAGGACGGCGTTGTCGACGACCTCCGGCTGCACGATCCCTCTCCCGATGGTCGTCGCGACCGCCACGCCGAAGCCGAAGGCGGCGACGAAGTTGAAGAACGCCGCCCAGACGACGGCCGCGCTCGGCGTGAGCACTCGCGTCGACACGACGGTGGCGATCGAATTCGCCGCGTCGTGGAAGCCGTTCATGAAGTCGAACGCGAGGGCGACGAGGATGAGGGCGCCGAGGACGAGCATGGGGTGGGAGGTGGGCGTCCGCGCCGCGTCAGCTGTACTCGAGCGCCACACCCTCGATCACGTTCGCGACGTCCTCGCAGCGGTCGATCGCGTCCTCCAGGTTGTCGTAGATCTCCTTCCACTTGATCACGTGGATCGGATCGACGCTCTCCTGGAAGAGGCGGGCGACGGCGCGGCGGAGGATCCGGTCGCCCTCGTTCTCGAGGCGATTGATCTCCGTACAGTGCGCGATCAGCCGGGCACGGTCCTTCAGGTCCCGCAGCACCCGCACGGCTCCCACGAGCTCCTCGACCGCCTTCTCGAGCACGTCGGCGAACTCCCGCGCCTCGGGCTGCATGGTGCGGATGCCGTAGAGCCAGATGCGCTCCGAGGAGGCGTCGATCAGGTCGAGCACGTCGTCCATGCGGGAGATGAGGAGGTGGATGTCGTCACGGTCCATCGGGGTGATGAAGGTCTGGTGGAGGCGCTCGATCACGGTGTGCGTGATCTCGTCGCCCTGATGCTCCACGTCCTTCACGCGCCCGGCCTGGCGCTCGGGGTCGGCACCGTCCCGCAGCGTCGCGGCGAGCAGCGCCGCCGCCTCGCGCGTGCGCTCGGCATGCTGCTCGAAGAGGTCGAAGAACTGCCCGCCCTTGCTGTCTGGCAGGAGCCGGGAGAGGAAATTCCGCCGTGCACCGGTAGTCGCCATACGCCGCGGCCCCATACCACACCCCCCGACGGCCCCTCCAGGCCACCCCGCGCGCCTTGACTGCGGGTGCCCGGTTGGGAAAAGGGAAGGCATGACACGCCGGGGCGGGGACGACTCCTCGGGCGAGGGGACGTTCTGGCTCGTTTTTCGCCACACCCAGGCCGAGGGGCTCGGGCTGCTGGCCAACGCACTCCGTGAGCACGGCGTGCATCACCGCTATCTCGACCTGGCCCGGGGTGAGCCCCCACCCCGCGACTTCCGGCCGGTCGGCGGGCTGATCGTGCTGGGTGGCCCGATGGCCGCCTACGAGGCCGACCGCCATCGCTTCCTCAGCATCGAGATCGAGCTGATCGAGCGCGCGCTCACCAGCGGACGTCCCGTCCTCGGCATCTGCCTCGGCGCGCAGCTCATCGCGCAGGTCCTGGGCGCACGCGTCTACCGCGGTGAACGGCGGGAGGTGGGTTGGGCCCCCGTCACGCTCAGCGACGACGGCGTCGACGATCCGGTCGTCGGCGGCGCGGCTGACCACCTGAACGTCTTCCACATGCACGGCGACACCTACGAGCTGCCCCCCGATGCGAAGCACCTCGCCCGCTCGCCGCTCTATGAGCAGCAGGCCTTCCGGTGGGGCGACCTCGTCTACGGGCTCCAGTTCCACCTCGAGTTCACCGACACGATCATCGGGCGTCTCGTTGTCGAGCCCGAGTCGCGCGAGTTCATCACCGGCGGGGGTGTCGATCCGTCGCGGCTCGTCGCCGAGACGCCGGCACGGCTGCGCGAGCTCGCGCCGGTCGCGCAGCGGGTGTTCTCGAACTTCTTCAGTCAGTGCGGACTCTGAGCGTCCGCTAGCACGGCGACGAGCGGGTGTCCGACGAGCTCCGCCGCCAGCGGGGTGCCGTCCAGGCGACGCGGGAGGCGGAGCCCAAGCAGCGTCGCGATCGTGGGAGCGACGTCGACCAGCATCGGGACCGGCGCGCCGGGGCGCGCCGGTCGCAGGCCCGCGTAGCCGCCGCTCACGACGAGCGGCACGGTGAGCTCCCCGGGGCCGCCGTGGTTGCCGAGCAGGCTCGCCTCGGCCGGGTCGAAGGGATCCACGAACTCGTACCCCGGCGAGGCGACGAGGAGGAGCTCGCCCGTGCGCTCGTGGCTGAGATGCCAGTCGGGATGCGCACTCACCAGCTCGGTGACGCCGCCCACCGGGAGGCGGGCGAGCACCTCAGTCACCCCGGGCGTCTCGCGCGCGAGCCCCGCAACCCGGGCGAGCGTCAGCTCGACGTCGGCCCCGACCGTCGTCGCCTCGGCGGGGACCGCGTCCGCGTAGACGTGCTCCACCCCGCCGTCGGCGACCAGGTGCACCCCGGTCACCCGCGCGCGGAGCAGGTCGCGGCCGAAGGTGATCACCGGGTAGGGCCGCTCGGACGTCGGGGCGAGCGCCGTGAAGCCGTGGTCGGCGGTGACGACCAGCACCGCGCGCTCCCAGCGCCCGAGCGCCCGGAGATGATCGACGAGGCGCCCGATGGCCGCGTCGGCGCCGGCCACGGCGCGCTCGCAGTCGTCGCTGTCGGGTCCGCGCGCGTGCGCGGTCCGGTCGACATCGGAGAGATTGACGACGGCGAGATCGGGCTCGGCAGGCGCCATGAGCGCGAGGAGGGCGTCCATCGTCTCGGAGTCGAAGCTGTAGCCGGTGACGCGATCGCGGCCCGCCGGCGAGGCGAGCTCCGCCGACCACAGCACGTCGGGTGCCCGCTGCCGGTCCGGCGCCGCGGCGAACAGCCGCGCGAGCTTGGGCTTGGAGAATGCACCGAGCGTCACGAGGCTCGGCTGCGTCGTCTCGGCCACCGTGAAGAGCGTCTCGACGGCGATGAGCTCGGCCGCATCGAGCCGCCCGGGAGCCACGTCGGGCACCCGGCTCCAGTAGGCGTTGCCGGTGATGCCGTGCGCCTCCGCGTAGGTCCCCGTCAGCAGCGAGACGTGGTTCGTGTTGGTGCGCGTCGGCATCACGGCGCGGGCATCGAGGAACGCCGAGGTGTGCTCCGCGTCGCGCGTCGCGAGCTCGAAGAGACGCGGCATGCGTGCCGGCGTGGCGAGGCGCGCATCGAGCCCGTCGACCACGATCAGGTAGACGTGCGGGCGGTCCAGCGCACCGGCCCGAGTGACGCACCCGAGGAGAGCCAGCGCGGCAGCAAGGAGTCTGTGCGAGTGATCACGGCGAGCGAGACGAACGAGCCGTGGAGCGCGAGCACCCCGCTCGCAGCACCCGGATCGTTCGTCGCAGCCGCCGTGAACACTCGCACAGCCTCCTGGCCGGCGCATGCGCGGCATGTAGACGGTCGGCAGGCGAAAAGCTAGAGAGCCCGCCGTGCCGTCCCCCGCGCGCCCGCTCGTCATCCCCGGCACGCTGCCGCTCGTGCTGGTTGCGCCGCACGGGGGACGCCGCGACCCGGTCCGACGGCCCTGGAGCGCCGGCGGCGTGCGCGTGAACGACCTGCACACCGCGTCGCTCACCGCCGCGCTCGCCGCCACGACCGGTGCGGCGGCGCTCATCAACGAGCGCGAGGACCGGAACGACGTCGACCTGAACCGGATCGGCGAAGCGGCCGCCAGGGCCCCGTGGTTCCTCGAGCGCCTCGGCGAGCTTCTCGACGCGGCGATCGCCCGCCACGGGCGCGCCACGCTCTTCACGATCCACGGCTGGAACGTGATCCAGCCAGCGGTCGATCTGGGCGTCGGGTGCCGGACGAGCCCCGGGTCGCTCGCGGTCGGGCCCGGGGCGGCCGTGTCGCCAGCGTTCGCCACCACGGCGCTCCCGGCGTTGGTGGACGCCTGCGTCGCGCGCGGCATCGCGGCGACGGTCGGGGCGCGCTACCCCGCCCGCCATCGCGAGAACCTGATCCAGCTCTTCACCCCGCGCCACCAGGGCGACCCCCGGCCACTCGTGCGGGGGCTCGCCGCGCGCGCCCCATACGTCGACGCCGTCCAGCTCGAGCTCGGCATCCCGCTCCGCTGGTCGGGTCGATGGCGGGACGTGCTGGTGGACGCCTGCGTCGGGGTGCTCCCGCTCCTCGTGACACCGCCCGCCGAGGCCGCCGCGCCGCCGGCCGGGATCGGAGCACCCGCGGCGGGCGCGTCCCCCGCGGCGCTCCGCGTCGAGTTCACGAGCTCGAGGCTCTGCGGGCTCGTCGGTCTTGAGGCGGACCGTGGACGGCTCCTTCTCTTCCTGCCCGAGGGTGGGCTCGTGCTCTTCACGGGGGAGCGGACCACGGAGCCGCCGGGACGGGTCGGAGGCCTCGACGTCGCAGCGCGCAGCGGCGGTGGGCTCGGCGTCCGCTTTCGCGGCCCGCTCCTCCGCTTTCCCGATACGACGCCGTTTCTGGACCTCGAGCGCGGCCTGGCGGACGCCTCCCTCGTCGACGCGGAGGTCCGGCTCGACTTCACCCCCGACGCGTCGGAGACCTTCGGCGCGGTCTCCGGGCAGGCGCGTCTCGAAGCCGAGGTCGTCGAGATCGACGGGCCGGGATTCGCCGAAACCGCGGTACCATCGGAGCCGTGGCCACGGCTCCGAGCGGCGCTCCGTCTGAGCGAACGGGAGCGGCTTCTCCTCACGCTCGGCCTCGGGGACGGGGCGGCGCGCGGGGTGCTCCACCGGGGGGCCGAGCGCGTCGCGGTGGTCGCGGCCCACGCCGCCCTCGGGCGACCCGAGGCGCCGCTCGACCATCTCGGGCTCGACGTCGACCTCGCCGACGGCACCAGCCTCCGCATCGTGGCGGCGGCGGTCCATCGCCTCCCCGTCGTGCGGGTGCGCGGCGCGACGGCGACCCGGGTCGAGTTCGCCGCCTGCCGCCTCGAGGGCGAGGCGGTACCCGCCGGCTGGTGCGAGGTGGGTGGGCTCTGAGGCGCGCGGCGACGCCCGCTACGGCGCCAGCACCGCCGGTCGCTTGAACGCCGTCCAGCCGCGGTCACAGGTGAGGACGGCGCCCGTCAGGCTCGCCGCCTCGTCAGAGGCGAGGAAGACGGCCATGCTGGCGACGTCTTCGACGGGCTGGACGCCCGTCGCGTGATCCTTGGCGAAGGCCTCGCGGAGGGACGGGCTCTCGAAGATCACGCGGGTCATCGGCGTCTCGACGTAGCCCGGCGCGAGCGCGTTGACGCGGATGCCCATCAGGCCGCAGCCGGGCGCCATCGAGCGGGTGAGCGTCGCCACCCCACCCTTCGACGCGGCATACGCGTCCGTCAGGCCCGCCGGGAGGACGGCCATCGAGGAGGCGGTGTTGATGATCGCAGCGCCGCGGCGGTGCGCCATCACGGGGATCGCGTACTTGCAGCAGAGGAACACGCTCGTCAGGTTGACGCGGATGATCCAGTCCCAGTCCTCCTCGGCGATGGTCGGGGTGAAGCCGTCCTGCCCGAGCGGCGCGATGCCGGCGTTGTTGTACAGGATGTCGAGCCCGCCCATCCGGGCAACCGTCTCCTCGACGAGCATCTTCGCGTCCGCCGGGCGCCCGGCGTCGGCAGCGATGAAGATCGCGTCGCCGCCGCGCGCGCGGACGAGCGCCGCCGACTCGTCGCCCCGCTCGGGATCGATGTCGCTCACGACGACGCGTGCCCCCTCTCGCGCGAAGGCGAGCGCACCGGCGCGCCCGATTCCCCCGCCGGCTCCCGTGATGATCGCGATCCGATTCTTGAGTCGCATGGTCGAGCCTCATAGCACACCGGAACCGGGGGGCGCGTGCGCCGCCTGATCGTCCTCGCGTGGCTCCTGGTGGCCTCAGCCGGGGGCTGCGGCGCCGAGCCACCGCCCCCACCGCACCTCCTCGCCCCTGAACGGTGGGGCAACGACGTCCTCGCCATCGGCTGGGTCGGCCACGCGACGGTGCTCGTGAAGCTCGCGGGCACGACCATCCTCACCGACCCTGCCCTCTTCGAGCGGATCGGCGTCACGCTCGGTCCGCTCACGATTGGACCGCGCCGGATCGTCGCGCCGGCCGTCCCGCTCGAGCGGCTGCCGCCCCTCGACGCCATCGTGATCACGCATGCTCACATGGACAGCCTCGACCTCCCGACGCTCCGCGCGCTGCCGAAGGACGCGACCCTCGTCGCGCCGACCGACTGCCGCTCGCTTCTCGGGGACCTCGGCTTCCGCTCCTACGTGGAGCTCGGGTGGGGTGAGCGGACCACGGTCGGAGGGGTCACGATCGAGGCTGTGCCCGTCCGCCACTGGGGCCGGCGCTGGCCCTGGGGAGTTGCCCGGGGCTACAACGGCTACCTCTTCCGGAAGGACGGGGTGAACGTGCTCTTCGCGAGCGACACCGCCTACACGAAGGACTTCGCGCGGCTCCGCGACACGCGGCTCGACGTCGCGATCTTCGGCAACGGTGCCTACGATCCCTGGCACGGCAACCACGCTAACCCCGAGGAAGTCTGGCAGATGTTCCTCGACTCGGGGGCCCGCTACCTCGTGCCGATCCACTGGGATACCTTCCGCCTCGGCCGCGAGCCGTTGGGGGACGCCATGCGTCGCCTCACCGCGGCGGCCGGCCCCGATGCGAACCGCATCGTGATCGACGAGATCGGCGGCGAATTGGTCAGGCCGCTCGACGAAGGGAGAGCACAGCCATGAGCGACACCCTCCAGGTCGGCGTACAGACGAACTGCACCGCCCCGCTCCGCCTCGAGCGGGTGAGCCTGCGGCTCTCCCAGCTCTTCGGTGCGGACTCGATGTTCCTCCCCGACCACTACGTGAGCTTCATCCCGCGCTCGGTCTGGAAGCCGGAGTTCACCCCGGCGGCGAAGATCGTACCCTCTCCGGACGCCTTCTTCGACCCCTACGTGATGATGGGCTTCATGGCGGCGCGCTACCGCCGCGTGCGCATCGGGACGGGGGTCACCGAGCCCTTCCGGCGCCATCCCGCGACGCTCGCGCAGGCCTTCGTCACGCTCGACCACCTGACGCGCGGCCGGGCGATCCTCGGCATCGGCAACGG
>VBLA01000518.1 GCA_005879245.1 Deltaproteobacteria bacterium | reverse complement strand
CCGACCGAGGGCCAGCCGAAACGGTAGTGAAGGAGGAGCCGACGGAGGGGAAAGCCCTGGGCCATCTCGAGCACGCGCTCGGCGAGCGGCAGTCCCTCGAGGGCCGCCATCACGAAGCTCGGCGTGAAACGGCGCAGGCCCCGCTCAGCCGGCACGAAGCGGGCCTGAAGCGCGACGAAGGGATTTCGCCCGTTCGGCTCGATGACGAGAAGCGTACCGCCCGGGGCGAGGACACGCACCGCCTCGACGGCCGCGCGTCGGGGCTCCACCAGGTGGTGGAGGAGGTCCCGGATCAGCACGCTCGCGAAGACGCCGTCGCGGAACGGGAGCGCGTGGGCGTCGGCGGCCGCGAGGTGGGCGCCCGGGACGGCACGGGCAGCGAAGCGCGCCCGCGCGAGGGAGCGGTCGATGCCGAACGGTTGGCCGCGCCGCGCGAGGCGCACGAGGTTTGTCCCCTCGCCGCAGCCGATCTCCAGGCAGGGGAACGCGAGCGCCCCGAGCCGCGGCCCGAGCAGCGCCTCTTCCACGGGCGCGAAGCCGGGATCGGCCGTCGTCCAGTGGAAGTGCGCCGCGTCGGCGGCGGCAAACCGATCCTCCGCCATGGAACGGCTCACGGCCGAGGCTCGTAGGCGTAGACGCGGACGAATGGCCCCGGGCGCTCGACGCCGTCGAAGTGGAAGAACGGGACGTAGTAGGCGTCCTCCTGCTCGAAGGCCCCCGCGGGGACTCCGGCGAACGGGCTGAACTCGGCGAGAAGCCGGAGGTGCGGCAGGAGGGCGGCCATCTGCGCGAGCGGCGGCTGGGAGAACGCCGTCAGCTGGTGATGCCAGTGGGTCACCACGTGCGTGACGCCGTGGGAGGCGAGGTCGGTCTCGCCGGGCACGAGGGAGGCACGCGTCACCCCCGGGGGGAGATCGGGGTCGGCGACGGGGAAGTAGAGGCTGCCGAGGACGGCGACGACGGAGCCCGCGGGGAGGTGCGCGGCCATCCAGTGCGTGGCGAGGACGCGCGTGTCCGTGCGCGCCACGATGCGGTCGTAGGCGATGGCGCTGAGGACGGGCTCCGCGAGGAGCGCGCAGGCGAGCACGCCCACGACGAGGGGACGGGCTCGCCCGGTCGTGGCGAGGAGGAGGTGGGCGACGAGCAGCGCGAGGAGCGGCACGAGTGGCGTCAGGTAGCGCGCGAGATGCACCGGCGAGGCGCCGATGACGACGAAGTAGAGCGCGGAGAACGCTGCCGCCAGCACCAGCATCGGCGCCCGCGACCGGAGTGCGACCACGAGAGCGAGCGGCGTCGCGAGCGTCATCGCGAGACCACTCCCGCGGCGCAGCGAGACGGCGAGGTGGTACCCGAAGGCGCGACCCAGCGCCGGCCGAGCGGCGTAGACCGCCATCGTCGAGAACCGGAACGTCTGCCGCGTGCGCTCGAGGTCGAGCACGAGGTAGGGGGACGCGACGACGAAAGTGGCGAGCGCGACGCCCGCGCAGAGGACGACCTCGACCGCCGGGACGAGACGGCGGGCGCCGGCGTGAGGAGAGGCGAGGACACCGGCCAGGTAGGCGGCCGCGAGGAGGAGGATGCCATTGTACTTGATCGCCATCGTGAGGCCGATGGAGAGGCCCGCCACGGCTGCGCTCCGGCGGTCCGGCGCGGCGGCGTAGCGCGCGAGGAGCCAGAGGCTCACGAGGACGCCCGCGGCGAGGAGGACGTCGGGCTTGAGCGCATGGCTGTCGCGCACATGGAGGTAGTTCCCGGCGAGGAGGGCTGCGGCGAGCATTCCCAGGCGCGCACCACCGACCCGTCGGCCGACTGCGTAGAGAAGCGCGACCGTCGCCGTGCCGGCCGCCGCCGAGAGGAGACGCCCGTAGAGGATCAGCGACGGCAGTGCCGTTGCGAGCATGGTC
>VBLA01000517.1 GCA_005879245.1 Deltaproteobacteria bacterium | reverse complement strand
GATCGTTGCCCGACGGGCCTGGACGTCGAGCGGCTCGAGCCATACCGTCAGGCGTTTCCAGGCCAATGCCGGCTGCTCGAGCGCGGGCGTGTGGACGACGAGATCTCGGAGCCGCACGAGGCCGCGGACGTCGTTCCGCTCGTCGGTCCGGAGGCGGTACGCCAGCGCCGCGTCGATCTCGCCCCGCAGGTCGTTCCAGCCGACCCCGGGGATGTACACCCGCGCCCGGTGGAGCGGGAGCTTCCGTGCCTTCAGGTCCACCTCCAGCATGAGGCCGTGCTCGAGGAGAGCGACGCGCGCGTCGGCGCGGACGACGCCGCCCTCCGAGCGGAACTCGACGTGCGCCCGCCCCGGCTCGCCGTAGACGCCGGGCTGGAACGACACGTCGGCGACCTCGATGGCGGGAATGGCGAGCCCGAGCGGTTCGCTTCCGGTGATCTTGAGGTCGCGGAAGCGGACGCCGCCGCCACTCAGGACGAAGCGATCGATACCGATGGTCCAGGTCCCGCCACGGGTCGCCGGCTCGGCCGGCTGAGGCGTGGCGGGCGGTGCGCTCGGGCTGGGAGCGAGGAGCGCCTGGAGATTGAGGCTGCCGTCCGCGAGCCGATCGAGCGCCACGTGGGGACCGTCGAGCGCCACCTCGCGGAGCCGCACGGCCTTCCGGAAGAGCGGCAGGTAGCGGATCCCGACGGCGAACCGCTTCCACGCGATGAGCGGCGGCTCGGCGGGCACGCCGTCTTCCGTGGCGGCAGGTGCGGTCGAGGCGTAGACGGCGACGTCCTTCAGGGCCGCGCCCCCGCGCAGGAGCGACAGGTCGACGTCGCCGATGTCGACCCGCGTGTGGAGCGCCTTCGTCGCCTGCGACGCGAGCACGTGCCGCAGCACCAAGGGGAGCGCGGCGCGCAGCACGAGCACCACGACGGTGGCGATGATCCAGCGTCGCCGGCGCCGGAGCAGGGCCGGCCACCGCGGCCCACGGCTCTCATCGGTCATCGCGACGCGTCCCAGCCTGACAACGCCGTCTACCCCTGCAATACTCCGGCGACAAGAGAGGGAAGGGCATGCGACAGAGCCGGATACTCGACTTCCTGCGCGAGGTCGCCCGCGAGTGGCGCGACGACGACGCCCTCATCCAGGGCGCCGCGCTCGCGTACTACGCGCTCTTCGCGATGGCGCCGCTCCTCGTCCTGATCATCGCCGTCGCGGGCATGGTGATCGGTCGCACGGCGGCGCAGGGTCGCCTCGTCGAGCAGATCCAAGACTTGATGGGGCCGGAAGGAGCCCGCATGGTCGAGGGGATGATCGAGCATGTGAGCTCGCCGGCTTCGGGGATCGCCGCCACCCTCGGGAGCCTGGCGACAATCCTGCTCGGGGCCTCGGGCGTCGTCGGCCAGCTACGAACGTCGCTCAACCGGATCTGGGGCGTGCGGGCGACGCAGGGCGGTGTGCGGGGGATGATGCGCCAGCGGCTGGCGGCGCTCGGCCTGATCGTGGGAATCGGCGTCTTGATGCTCGTGTCGGTCACGCTCTCGGCCGTCCTTTCGGCCGTGCGCGAGGTGCTCGCCACGCACGTACCCCTCTTGAGCCGCTTGCTGCCGGCAGCCAACTTCGCCCTCTCGTTCCTGCTCGCGACGGCGCTCTTCGGAATGATCTACCGCGTTCTCCCGGACGTCGATCTCGGTTGGGGCGACGTCATCCTCGGGGCCGCGGTCACGGCGCTCCTCTTCACGATCGGAAAGTCGCTCGTCGGTCTCTATCTCGGGCGGGCAGGTGTCACCTCGGTGTACGGGGCCGCCGGAACGCTCGTCTTCGTGCTCCTCTGGGTCTACTACTCGGCGCAGATCCTGCTGCTGGGCGCGGAATTCACGGAGGTGTACTCGCGGCGCTACGGCTCGCGGCGCGCGCTCTCCCCGGCGCCCTCGCCGCCCTGACTCAGTCCAACCCGTACCGCTTCCGCTTCCGCCAGAGGGTGGTGGCGTTGATGCCGAGGCGTGCCGCGGCCTCCTCGAGGGTCGTCGAGTCGCCGAGCACCTGCTGGATGTGGCGGCGCTCGAGCTCCTCGAGCGAGAGGTCGGTGGGCGGCGTGGCCGCAGCGCCCGCCGGCGCGGGGGCGAGCAGGCGGTCGGGAAGGTCCTCGGTGCGGATGGTGTCCCCCCGCGAGAGGACCACGGCCCGCTCGAGTGTGTTCATGAGCTCCCGCACGTTCCCGGGCCACCGGTAGCCCGTCAGGACGCGCCGGGCCTCGGGGGCGAGATGAAGCGGCGCGCGTCGATGGCGAGCGGCGACCACGGCCAGGAGATGATCCGTCAGCGCGGCCAGGTCCGCGCGTCGGTCCCGGAGCGGGGGCAGCGTGACGTTGACGACGTTCAGCCGGAAGAAGAGATCCTCGCGGAAGCGCCCCGCCCGCACGTCCGCCTCGAGATCGCGGTTCGTCGCGGCGATCATCCGGACGTCGACCTCGACGGTCTCCGTGCCGCCGAGTGGCTCGAAGCGACGCTCCTCGAGAAAGCGGAGCAGCTTCCCCTGCACCGGCTGCGGCAGATCGCCCACCTCGTCGAGGAAGAGCGTGCCACCCTGCGCCGCCGCGATGCGCGCCGGTTTGTCCTTCCACGCCCCCGTGAACGCGCCCTTCATGTGGCCGAAGAGCTCGCTCTCGAGCAGGTGCTCGGCCAGTGTCGTACAGGCGATCGTCACGAAGGGCCGGGCGTGGCGCGGGCTCCAGGCGTGGATGGCGGCGGCGAGCACGTTCTTTCCCGTCCCGCTCTCGCCCGTGAGCAGCACCGTGACGTCGGACGCCGCCGCCTGGCGGGCGGTGGCGAGGGCCTGCTGCATCGTCGGGGTGGTCGAGTCGAGCAGCGCCGGTTCGTCCAGCGCCTGGCGCAGGCTCACGACCTCGTGGCGGAGCCGCTGGACCTCGAGCACGCGATCGAGCAGCAGCCCGACCTGCTCGAGCGTGAAGGGTTTCACGAGGTACTCGTAGGCACCCGCCTTGATCGCCTCGACCGCCTGGGGAACGGTCGCGTACGCCGTCATCAGGACCACGGCCGCGTCGGGGCGCCGGCCGCGGACCTCCCGCAGCAGGGCGAGCCCGTCCATGTCCGGCATGCGGACGTCCGAGATGACGAGATCGAACCTGTCCTCCGCGAGGGCCGCGAGCGCCTCCCTCGCATCCCCGGCCCCCTTCGTCCGGTGCCCGAGGCCCCGCACGTAGCTGGTGAGGTGATCGCGGATGTTCTTCGCGTCGTCGACGATCAGGATGCTCGCCATGAACGGCCTCAGCGTTGCGGAAGCTCGAGCGTGAAGCAACTTCCCCGTCCGACCTGACTCTCGAGCACGATCCGTCCTCCGTGCGCCTGCACGATGTCCCGGACGATGGCGAGCCCGAGGCCCGCCGCCCCCAGTTCGCCCCCATCGGCGACCTGGGCGAAGCGGTCGAAGATGCGGTCTCGCTGCTCGGGAGCGATCCCCGGGCCGGTATCGCGCACGGCGACGAAGACGTTGCCGTCGGTGGTCCGGGCGGCGAGATCCACCCGACCCCCCGACGGGGTG
>VBLA01000516.1 GCA_005879245.1 Deltaproteobacteria bacterium | reverse complement strand
TTTCGGACCACCATCGAACCTCGTGCTCCCGACTTTCCGTTCATGAAGGTCGAGGCGCCGGGTGACGTGCCCTTCCTGGCGCGCTCGGGGGCGGAGGACGAGCTCGCCTCGCGATCGAATGTGGGCAGCGTCGCGGCCGCTCCGGGCAGCGCCGTGGTCCGGGATTGCCCGGGTGCCGCCCGGCCGGATGCAAAAAGGGCCGGGGGATCGCTCCCCCGGCCCCTCGAGGCACGGTTTGCATGATCCCGCTCCTTGAACGCCGGCGAAGTTAGCTGACGGGTTCGGGCCCAAAGAACGTTTGGCCCGTCCGGGTCTGCGTGGCAGCCCCGGATTCACCCCAGATGACTGGGTCCTCCGCCCCCCTCGCGGGGGTTAGGCGCTATGTGACGTTATCTCGACTCTTATGTTCGACAGCCCGCCCGCGCTCGAGCAGCTCGACGTACGCCGGCGGCTCTCCTCCCTTGTTCCACCGCTCGACATCCACTTGGGGGGGAACCAAGAAACGTTCCAGAGCCGGGCGGCTGCGGGAGCGGGAGAAATCGTGAGCAGGGAAGGAAGACGAGCAGAAGGACGGGCAACCGTGAACGGACACCGTTGGGAAAATAGCGCGCCGCGGCGTCTCTGATCGGGCGTGTGCGGCAGCGGCGGCGAGAGGCACATCGCTCGCACCAACGAACGCTACCCCAACGCGCACGCGATCCGCGCCACCGCTTCCTTCGCCTCCGCGTCACCGAGGACGAGCGGAGGCGCGAGGCGGACGACCGTATCGCAGTGGAGCGTCCAGCCGAGGATGAGCCCCTCCGTGAGCGCCCGGCGCACGAAGGCGGCGCAGAGATCGGCGCGCGCGAACTCGAGCCCGAGGAGTAAACCGCGCCCGCGGACGACGACGAGCCCGCCGTGTCCAACGAGGGCCTCGAGCGCGCTACGGAGCTCCTCGCCGAGCGCCGCCGCGCGTGCGGGGAGGTCGTCGCGCAGGAGAATGTCCAGCGCGGCGAGCCCGGCGGCGCACGAGAGCGGGTGTCCACCGAAGGTGGTGACGTGCGCGAGCGGTGGGTCGTGCGAGAGGGTATCCATCACCTCGCGACGTCCGACGAAGGCGCCGAGCGGCAGGCCGCCGCCGAGCGCCTTGGCGAGCACGAGCAGGTCGGGGACGACGCCGGCGTCCTGGTGGGCGAAGAGCCGTCCGGTGCGGCCGAATCCGGTCACGACCTCGTCCAGCACGAGGAGCGCACCCGTCTCGTCGCAGCGGCGGCGGAGGGCGGGGAGAAATCCCGGGGAGGGAATCCGCACGCCTGCCTCCGCCTGGACCGGCTCGACGATGACCGCGGCCGTCGCGTCATCGATCGCGGCGAGCGCCGCGGGATCGTCGAACGGGAGCCAGCCGACGTCGGGGAGAAGCGGCTCGAAGGGCACGCGGTAGAGCGGGTTGCCGCCGATGGAGAGCGCACCGAGCGTGTCGCCGTGGAAGCCGCCCTCGAAGGCGACGAGCCGCCGACGACCGGTGTACTTGCGCGCCGTCTTCATGGCGCCCTCGATCGCCTCGGCGCCGCTGCAGGTGAAGTAGACGACGTCGAGGGGCGGGCCGAGGAGGTCGGCGAGGCGAGCGGCGAGCCGGACCTGCGCCTCCTGCACGAGCTCGCCGTAGACCATCACGTGAAGGTGGCGGGCGGCCTGGGCGGTCACGGCCGCCACCACCTCGGGGTGCGTGTGGCCGACGTTGGCGACGCCCATGCCGGCGAGGAGGTCGAGGTACGCGCGCCCGGTCGTGTCCCAGATCGTCGAACCGGACGCGCGCGCCACCGTCAGGCCGAGTGGCGACGCCGATGTCTGGCAGAGGTGCCGGAGGAAGAGATCGGCCAGGCTCACGTCTCCACCTCGCAGCGCGGTGTGCCGGGATGGCCGAGGAGCGCGCCGAGGGGCGCCTGCTGCCCCCGGGGCCAGGTGAGGGGGGGTCGCTGCATCCGACCCGGGGGGCAGAGGCGGGACACGCCGCGCTCCCGCAGCGCCGGTACGAGCGCCTGCGGGTCCCGCCCCGCCAGGCCGACGCACTCGATCTGCGCGGAAGGGAGGAGGGCCGGCAGGGTGTCGAGCGAACGGATCGGATGCACGCGGAGGCTCCGCGCCGCCGTGGTTGGCCGAAACGCAACGTCGTCGTCGTAGACGACGGTGCCGCCCGGGCCCGCCATGACGGCGGTCCCCGGTGCCCACTCCGCTCCCGTCCGGAGGAGGCGAGCGGCTGCACGCTCTTCCACGCTCGCGGGCGCGGGCGGTAGCCGTTCCGCGAGCGTGTCGAGGGCGGCAGCCAGGCGCTCGGCGAAGTCGCGCGGTGCGAGACGTCCGCCCGTCTCGACGTAGACGGCGCGCGGCGAGAGGCACCCGCGCTGCTCGTAGAGCGCCACGTCG
>VBLA01000515.1 GCA_005879245.1 Deltaproteobacteria bacterium | reverse complement strand
GCATCTCCGCGAGGTCGAACATCGCGCGCGTCTTCTGGCCCGCGTCGTGCCGCAGGTTGGGGTCCTCCATCCCGTCCTGGAAACGCTCGTGCGAGACCACGTCGGCCCACGAGTAGAGCAGGATGCAGTCGCTCGCGAGGCCGTCGCGGCCGGCGCGGCCGATCTCCTGATAGTAGCTCTCGATCGAGCGCGGCATCTCGCGGTGGATCACGTAGCGGACGTTCGACTTGTCGATACCCATGCCGAAGGCGATGGTCGCGACCACGACGTCCGCCTCGTCGCGCGCGAAGAGATCCTGGTTCCGCGCGCGGGTGGGGTCGTCGAGACCGGCGTGGTACGGCACGGCACGG
Organism: Deltaproteobacteria bacterium; assembly: GCA_005879245.1. Classification (GTDB taxonomy): domain Bacteria; phylum Desulfobacterota; class Binatia; order DP-6; family DP-6; genus DP-23. The sequence goes on along the minus strand of VBLA01000515.1, from coordinate 2,140 downwards.
ACGCCGGCGCCCCGCAGGAAGTCGGTCAGCGACTCGACGTTCCGCCGGCTGAGGGCGTAGACGATGCCGCTCTCGCCGCTCCGCCGCCGGAGGTAGGCGAGGAGATCCTTGCGCGATCCCCGCCCATCGCCCTTCTTGTGCGCGGTGAGGGCCAGATTCGGACGGAAGAAGGAGCCCTTGAAGCCGTCGGGCTTCACCATGCCGAGCTGCCGGATGATGTCGCCGGCGACGCGGCGGGTGGCCGTCGCCGTGAGGGCGAGGATCGGCACGCCGCCGAGCTCCTGCTTCAACCCGCGGAGCTTCCTGTACGCAGGCCGGAAGTCGTGACCCCACTCCGAGATGCAGTGCGCCTCGTCGACGACGATGAGGGAGACGTCGACGCCGGCGAGAAACCCCCGCAGGTTTCCCTCGAGCCCCTCGGGGGCGACGTAGACGAGCTCGTAGTCCCCGTCGCGAACCCGGCGCAGGCGGTCGCGCCGGGTCTCCGGATCGAGCGTCGAGTTGATGACCGTGGCGCGGAAGCCGTTCCGCGCCAGCGCATCGACCTGGTCCTTCATGAGCGAGATGAGTGGGCTCACGACGAGGACCGTGCCGCGCAGGATGCGGGCGGGGATCTGGAAGGTGAGCGACTTGCCCGCTCCGGTCGGCATGACCCCGATGCAGTCGCGGCCGGAGAGGACCGTGGCGATGATCTTCTCCTGCCCCGGGCGGAATTCGGCGTAGCCGAAGACGCCGGTCAGGACGTCACGGGGTGCGAGGCGGGGACGGAGGGGCAGCTGATCGATCCGGGCTCTCTAGCAAGGACGGCGAGGTGAGCCAAACGCGTGGCGATGCAGCGGGGACGATGGGGAGCACGAGGAGGTGCTCGGCGCGCCTCGCCCATTGCAACCAAGCCTCCGCTGGGATGTAGAGGTCCCGGCGGGGTGACCTCATGGACGATGACGGGGGAAACGAGCACGACCCCGAGCGACGCGCCGCGCGCTCTTGCGCGGTGCGGCAGCGGGCATTCCCGCTGGCGGGCTCGCGCTGGCGGGGGGCTGCAAGTACGACACGCAGCTCTTCCTGGTCGGCGGGACGCCCAAGGCCACGTCGCAGCGACGACGTCCTGCGCTACACGATGTACGCCGAGAGCTACGGCCGGGAGCGGGAGGCGGCCCGGCTCTACGCCAGCATCGACCCGTCCCGTACGGCGAGCCACTGTGCCACGTGCAGCGCGCCCTGCGAGCGATCGTGCCCCTTCGAGCTCCCGATCCGCGACAAGCTCGTGCAGGCCCGACCGACTCCTCCGCGGGGCGTGATCGCGCGCTTTCCGGCGCGGATCGTCGCTACGGCGCGCTCTTCAACGCGCGGACGAGCGTTTCGGTGCGAGCCTTGCCGTCGAGATAGAGCCCCCGGAGGGCGCCGGCACACGAGGGCGAGACCTGCTGCCGCTTGCCGGCTCGCGCCGCCAGGCGCGCCGCACTCCCGAGCTTCCTCACCGCCTTCTTGAGGAGGATCTTCGCGTGGCGGCCGCCGGGTGCGGCGGCGGCCTGGGCGATCAGGCGCTGGGCGTCTCCCGAGATGCGGGTCAGGGCCGCGGGCACGGATTCTCCCGGGCAGACGCCGAGCTCACCGTGCGCGCCGAAGACACACGTGATCGAGGAGAAGCCGCTGGCCGGGAAGTGTGCGCACCCCTCGGCGGGAAGGCAGGCGTCGACGGTGCACGGATCGCCGTCGTCGCAGGTGATTTCCGGATTCGAGCAGGCCCCGGTGGCGGAGTCACAGACCCCTGCCGCGTGGCACTGATCGAGGGCGCCGCAGACGGTCCCGCTTCCCGGCGCGCAGGTTCCGGCCCGACAGATGTCGTTCCGGGTGCACGCGTCACCATCGCTGCAGGCGGTGCCGTCGGGTCTCGGTGGCTGGCTGCATGCCCCCGTCGCCGGGTCGCAGACGCCCGCGTCGTGGCATTGGTCAGGGGCCGTGCAGACGACCGGGTTCGACCCGGTGCACACCCCGGCCTGGCACCGGTCGGTCCCGGTGCACGCGTCGCCATCGTCGCAACCGCTTCCGTCGGCGAGGGCACGATGCTGGCAGCCCGCGATCGCGTCGCAGGAGTCTTCCGTGCACGGGTTGCCGTCGTCGCAGTCGGTGGGAGCACCGG
>VBLA01000511.1 GCA_005879245.1 Deltaproteobacteria bacterium | reverse complement strand
CGGAGCGAGCTCGCCGCGGGCGTCCGCTATCCGGTGATCGTACTCAGCGAGGCGACGCTCGCCCGCGCAGCGCCACCCCTGTGATGTGCGCCGCACCATGAGCGAGCCGGTGGATTCGGTCGCGGCCGGTGCAGAGCTCGCACCGGGGGAGGCGCAAGGGCTCCGCGTCGCGCTCTCCCCGTACCTCTTTCGCGGCATGCTGGTCGGGATGGCGGCGGTGGCGGTCGCCCTGCACCGGGTGACCGGAAGCCGGAAGCTGGCCTGGCGGTTCGCCAAGGCGCGCGCCCGGACGCTCGCCCAGCTGCTCGGCCTCCGCGTGCGCCTCCACGGGCTCGAGCACCTGGCCGGCGGCGGGCCGTTCGTCTTCACGCCCAACCATCAGAGTCACCTCGACATCCTGGTCCTCCTCGGCTACCTCCCTGGCGAGACCCGCTTCGCGGCCAAGCAGGAGCTCTGGCGCCATCGG
>VBLA01000510.1 GCA_005879245.1 Deltaproteobacteria bacterium | reverse complement strand
CGCCGGAGCATCTGCCGGAGCCCGTGCACGAGCGCTGGTCATATCTATGGTGCTAGTAAGCTTGAGACTATTTCCCTTGACGCGCGGCGCTGCCGCATCGTAGGTGATTGGTCAGGAACTGCAGCTCGCGCCTTGCGGCATGCGAGGTCGAACGACTCGCGCACACCATGGAGAAAGAAGAGCCGGAACACGACCCCACTTCCGCAAGGGGTGGGATGGCGACGCTCGGGCGGGGATCGAAGGTCTACAGCCGCGGCGCCGAATTCCACGAGGCCACCGTCTCCAACCTCCACCCCCTCGGCGACACAGATCGGCGGCCCGCCCCGGCGAAGCGGCCGCGCGGAATGCCCGTGAGAATTCCCCCGCGACAGAAATCCGACGCCCTGCGCGACTGGGGCATCGGCACGGGCGATCGCGACCGCGACACGGCGCTCATCTGCGCGCTCACGCTGGTCTTCGACGCGATAGGCACTCGGCCTTGACCCCCTCCGAGACGGGCCGTCAGGCCACGACCCAGCAACGGAGCGCCGCGCGGTCCCGTCGCGTTTCGCTCTGCGCCCCGGCGGCCTCCCAGCGAACGCTCGCGAAAGCACAGACCATCGGTGCGGACGAGGTGGTCATCGACCTCGAGGACGCCGTGCCCAGCGATCAGAAGGCGGCTGCCCGCCAACGTGCGCTGGCTGCGCTCAACACGAGTACCTGGCGAGCGCCTCTCGTGAGTGTGCGGGTCAACGCCCCCGGCACGCCATGGTGCCACGAGGACGTGATCGCCCTGGCCACCGCACCGGTGCGCCCGGCGAGCCTGATCGTCCCGAAGGTCGAGGCTGCAGGGGACCTCGTTTTCGTCTCGCGTCTCCTGGACGGCGTCGAGCGTGCGAGCGGAGCGCCCATGCCACTCACGCCGACGACCTCGATGCGGTCGGAGCGCTCGACGGACCGTTTGGGTTCGACGAAGCGGTGGCCGACTGGGATCTCGACGTCTTCCGGGCAACCGTTTACGATCGCCCCCCGTGCCCCATGGTGCCGGGTACGACTTGGATCGTGGAGTCCGGGGAGACCGTGACCGCCGCCCCCGAGCTCGCGCGGCTGACGCTGAACCTCGCGCGCACGCACACCGATCCACAGGCGGCAGCCCACGGCCGGCGGCTCGTGTACGGTGGGCACACGATCGGCATCGCAGCGGCGCACGTGACACGCGCACTCCCCGATCTCGTCTACATCGTCGCCTGGCACGAGTGCCGCCACCTAGCGCCGGTATTCGAGGGCGACGTCTTGCGTAGCGTGATCCAGCTCGAGCGACTGGATCCGCGGGCGAACGGCGGCGCATTGGTTCATGTCCGGGTGGTCGTGACTGCGGATCGCGACTCCGGGACCGACGAGGTGCTCGACTGGCGTTTCGTCGGAGTCGTGCCGTGAACGCCGGGATTCTGGGGGGCCTGCGCGTAGTGGAGGGGTCGGCGTTCGTCGCCGCCCCCCTCGGGGGCATGACCCTCGCGCAGCTGGGCGCCGACGTCATCCGCTTCGACGACATGGGCGGCGGCCTCGACCAGCACCGCTGGCCACTTGCAGCGGACGGTCAGAGCCTGTTCTGGGCGGGCCTCAACAAGGGAAAGCGGTCGATCCGGGTCGACCTGCGTCGGCCGGAGGGCCGCGAGCTGATCACTTCGCTCATCACGGCCCCCGGCGACCAAGGCGGCCTGTTCCTCACGAATTTTCCCGCTCGTGGCTGGCTCGCGTACGAGGCACTGCGCGGGCGGCGCTCCGATCTCGTGATGGTCGTGCTCACCGGCAACCCCGACGGCACGTCCGAGGTGGACTATACCGTCAACCCGGCCACGGGCTTCCCTTGGGCCACGGGGCCACGCAACCTTGCGGAGCCGCTCAACAGCGTCCTGCCGGCATGGGACATGGTGATGGGGGGCTTGGCCGCGGTAGGCTTGCTCGCGGCCGAGCGCCGCCGCACGCTGACGGGCGAGGGAGAGCTGGTGCGGCTCTCACTTTCCGATGTGGCCTTTGCCATGGTCGGCAACCTCGGCCGCATCGCGGAAGCGCAGCTCGGCGGCCGCGACCAGCGGAAGGACGGGAACTACCTCTATGGCGCGTTTGGCCACGACTTCGAGACGCATGACGGCCGGCGGGTGATGGTGGTCGCGCTGACGGCGCGGCAATGGTCGGCGCTCGTCGCGGCCACCGGGACCGCCGAGGCGTTCACGGGAATCGAGCGGGCTATCGGCCACAACCTCGACACGGAGGCGGGGCGCTTCGAGGCGCGCGACCTCATCGCCGCGGTCCTGAGACCTTGGTTCGCGGCGCGGACGCTCGCCGAGGTGCGTACGGCCTTCGACGGAACGAACGTCTCCTGGGGTCCCTACCAGACGTTCCGCCAGCTGGTGAGCGAGGATCCACGCTGCTCCACGCGCAATCCGATGTTCGAAGAGGTCGAACACCCTGGGGTGGGGACCTACCTGATGCCGCGCAGCCCGCTGGACTTCACCCGCTGCGGCAGCCTCCCCGTGCGCCGCGCGCCGCT
>VBLA01000509.1 GCA_005879245.1 Deltaproteobacteria bacterium | reverse complement strand
AACGGGAGGAAAAGGGTGCGGAGCGCGGTGGCGTCCCCGTCGAGGAAGGCGAGCACGAGGGGACGGCCCGCTGCGAGCGCGGTCCCGACGGTGGAATCCTGCAGCGATTGACCGTCGTACTGCGCCCGGTATTCGGTGCCGAGTCCGTAGGTCGCGAGCAGCCGGTACCGTCCATCGGCGACCATGCCGACCGCCGCGCCGTTCACCCGGAGGAGCAGCGTCGCTCCCTGGACGAGTCGTTCCGCCAGGATCTCGGGATCGCAGGCGCTCACGAGGAGATCGCGCTGCAGGTCGATGAACTGCTCGAGGCGCAGCGCATCGAGGGGCGCCCGCGGCGGGGCCGCTTGTGCCCCCGAGGCGGTCGCCTGCGGTGGTTGCCTCACCGAAGAATGACATGTAGACCTCACGCGCCGGAGCGGTCAATACGAACGGTCGAGTTCAATGCACCTCGCGCCGGCTTGCGGAGTGTGCCCGCCGCGGTCGAGGGAGGATGGCATGTCGGTTGACATCGGTCGTGAGGCCGAGGAGCTGTCCCGCTACTACAGCGAGCTGGGGCGGCGGCTGGCACAGAGCGGGGTGCGGAACATCGCCGAGCTCATCTCGACCTACGAACAGCTCCGCCGGGCGCTCGACGCCGTCAGTCGGCAAGAGATCGGCTGGGCGGCGGAGCAGGCACAGCGCCTGGGGGTGCCGACGGCCGTCCAGCCCGCCCCCGGCGGCTGAGCCCGGCCGCCAGCGCGGATCCGGGAACCCTCTGCCCCCGGTCCCACTCCAGGAGCCGTCTGCGAGTCGCGTCCTCGGTCGCGCGCTGCGGCTCCTCTGTCCGCGCTGCGGCGCCGCGTCGCTCTACCGCGGCTTCCTCGCCATGCACGAGCGTTGCGCGGCATGCGGCCTGCGCTTCGAGCGGGAGCCGGGCTACTTCGTGGGGGCCATCTACATTAACTATGCCGTGACCGCGGCGGTGGCGCTCGGCGGTGTCCTCGTACTCGACGCGGTCGTGGGCCTGACCCTCGCGCAGGAGCTCACGCTCGCCGTGGGCCTGGCCGTGCTGGTCCCCGTCCTCTTCTTCCGCTATGCCCGAAGCCTGTGGCTCGCCCTGGACTATCTCGTGACCGGGGCCGACGAGCGGGCGGAGCGATTGCGCCGGCACCGGCAATGAGCGTTCCAGCCGTCGAGCTGCAGGAGCTTGGGCAGCGTTACGGTCCCCGCGTCGCGCTCCATGGCCTCTCGCTCACGGTCGCACGCGGCGAGGTCTTCGGCTTCCTCGGGCCGAACGGCAGCGGCAAGAGCACGCTCTTCAAGATCCTGGCGACGCTTCTGCAGCCAGCGGGGGGTACCGCACGCGTGCTCGGTCACGACGTGACGCGGGACGCCGACGCCGTCCGGCGCCGACTGGGCGTCGTGTTTCAGCAGCCGAGCATCGACAAGCTGCTGAGCGTGGAGGAGAACCTCCTGCACCACGGCGCACTCTACGGCCTGGCGCGACGGACGCTGCGCACGCGGGTGGCTGCCATGCTCGAGCGCTTCGGGCTCGCGGAGCGGCGGGGTGAGCGTCGCGAGTTTCTCGCGCACCTCGGGGAGCTGCGGGACCGGGATGGCATCACGGTGCTCCTCACGACGCACCACCTCGACGAGGCGGAACGCGCCGACCGCGTGGCCATCCTCGATCGCGGCCGGCTGGTGACCCTCGGCGCGCCGGACGAGCTGAAGGCGGCGCTGGGCGGCGACGTCCTCGTCGTGCAGGCGGCGTCCGCCGAACGGCTCCGCGAGCGCGTGCGCCTCCGGCTGGGTCTCGAAGCAACGGTGGTCGACGGGGTCCTTCGTCTCGAAGCGCCACGCGCCCACGAGATGGTGCCCCGGCTCGTCGACGCGTTCCCCGAGGAGATCCGTTCGATCACCTACGGGAGGCCAACCCTGGAAGATGTCTTCGTCCACCTGACGGGGCGACGCTTCGCGGCGGCAGAGGCGGGCGCATGATGCGGGCGGTCCGCAGCCTCTGGTGGCGTGAGATTCTCCGCTTCGGTCGGCAACGGAGCCGCGTCACGGGCGCACTCGTGCAGCCGCTCCTCTTCTGGATGCTGCTGGGCGGGGGGCTCTCGGCCTCCTTTCGTCCGCCCGGCGCCGCGCCGGGGCTCAGCTACCTCGCCTATCTCTACCCAGGCATTCTCGTCCTCGTGCTCCTCTTCACGGCGATCTTCGCGACCATCTCGACGGTCGAGGATCGGCAGAGCGGCTTCCTCCAGGGCGTGCTGGCGGCGCCGCTCGCGCGCTCGGGAATCGTGCTCGGGCAAGCGCTGGGTGGCACCACGCTCGCGGTCGGCCAGGGCGCGATCCTTCTCCTGCTCGCCCCGCTGGCGGGTCTCTCGCTCTCGTTGCCCGGGCTGCTCGCGAGCGTGCTCGTGCTGGCGCTCGTCGGGTTCGGTCTCACGAGCCTTGGCCTCGTGATCGCTTGGCGCTTGGAGTCGACGCAGGGCTTCCACGCGATCATGAACCTCATCCTGATTCCGATCTGGCTCATGTCGGGGGCGTTTTTTCCGTCGGGAGGCGTGGCGACACCGCTCGCCTGGGTCATGCGGCTCGATCCGTTGACGTACGGGCTCGCCGCCCTGCGGCGCTGCCTCGCGTTCCGGGGCGCGATGACCGCGGAGGAGCTTCCCGGGCTCGCGTTCTCGCTCACGATCACGGTGCTGTTCGGTGCGGCGATGTTCGCCGCCGCCGCTACCACCGCCCGCCGAAGCTCGGCCCACTGACGCCTGCCGCTGGCGCTCCGGCTACCGGACCTCAGGCCGGGGCGTACAGGTGGTACAGTACCAGGTAGATGACGACCCCCGTCACCGAGACGTAGAACCAGGCTGGCAACGTCCACCGGGCCAGCCGTGCATGTTTGGTAAAACGACCACGCAGGGCGAAGCCGAGCGTGACGCTCGCCAGCGGCGGAATGCAGGCCGCGAGCACGGTGTGGGTGCCGAGGAGGGTGAAGTACACGGGCCGGAGCCAGCCGTGGCCTGGGAAGCGGGTCGTTCCCGCCTGCAGGTGGTACGTCAGGTAAGAGATCAGAAACACGATCGAGGTCCCAAAGGCAGCAGCCATGCAGGCGCGGTGGGTGCGCACGCGACGTCGACGGATCGCCAGGTAGCCGGCAGCAAGGAGGATTGCGCTGGCGCCGTTGAGCGTCGCGTTCAGAGCTGGCAGGGCGGTGAACGGGATGACTGCCTCGCCTCCGCTGAGGAAGTGCGCGTCCTGCGCGAGCCGCGCGACGTCTGCCGCATCCCCGCCGTGGTAGTAGCCGCGGATGCGAAGCTCCCGATCGATCAGCACGAAGCGGTCGCTGTGGGTGATGGGGGTTGCGGCGGGACCCCCGTCTGCGAAGGCAACCCGGAAGCCGTCCCGCAGGAGCCCCATGATCGCGTCGCGTGAACCGGTGGCGAAGAGCCACTTGTCCCCTGCGCCGAAGTGGTGGGCGTAGTCCGCGAGCACCTCGGGCGTGTCGTGCGCCGGATCGACGCTGAACGAGACGAGTCGCACGGGGTCGGTCGTCTGCGCGAAGGTCCGCTGGAGCCCCGCCATCCGGTTGGAGAGGAGCGGACAGACGTCGGGACAGCGCGTGAAGACGAAGTCGGCGATCCAGACGTGGCCCGTCAGATCCGCGGCCGTGAGCGGAGTGCCCGCCCGTTCGACCAGCGTGAAGCCCGGCACCGCCCCGAGAACCGGGAGCCGCCGCTGGACCCCGAGCCAGACGGCCAGGCTGGCGGCAGTCGCCAGGGCGACGGCGACTGCCGCGCGCACCCTAGTGGTGCGCCTCGGCGGGTGGCGGGGTGGTGTGGGTGAGGGCACGGGTGAAGGCCCCCAGGTCGGGAAGTAGCGCAAACACGAGCAGCACGCAGAGGAACGCGGGAGTGAGCGCGATGTACGCGAGCGTTCGCTTTTCCGAGGAGAGGTGCATGTAGAACATCGCCACCAAGGCGGCCTTGGTAGCGGCGAGCAGGACGAGCATGCTGCTCCGGAGTGTGAGCTGCCATCGCGCCTCCCTACACCAGATACACGAAGGTGAACACGAGGATCCAGATCAGGTCGACGAAGTGGCAGTAGAGCGCCGCAATCTCCACCTCGGTGTTGTGGTGCGCGCTGTAGGCGCCGACGGGTGCTCGCAAGAGCCTGGCCACCAGGAACACCACGCCCCCACCCGCGACGGCGCTCGCGATGCCCACGAGTCCGGAGAACGTGGCCGAGGTGACGATCAGTGTCCCGACCGTGGCGAGGGCAGCGACCATCGCAACGACGATCGCCCCGGACACGCCACGACTCGCGCGTCCGAGGATGGCACTCAGGAAACAGACGCCACCGAAGACGTGGCAGCCGTGGAATCCGGTCAGGATGAAGAAGGTGGCGCCGAAGTTGTTGCGGCTGATCGACTGCCCCTCGTGCAGGATGAGCTTGTTCCACTCGAACGCCTGGAGACCGAGGAAGATCATGCCCCCGAGGATGGTGAGGAACAGGAACCTTTCGAGCCGATCCCGATCACCGCGCCGGATGGCTGCGAGCGCCTCGACCATGGTGACACTGCTGCAGATGAGCAGGAACGTCATGACGGCGGTGAGCTGGATGCCGAGGATGCTCGACGGGCGAGGCCAGGTCGGATCTCCGTAACGGAGCGCACCGTATCCCGCCAGGAGGCCGCCGAAGGACATCGCGTCGGCGGCGAGGAAGACCCACATGCCGAGCTTGCCCCAGCTCTCCGGGGTGAGGGGCGACTCCGCTGGCTCGAGGCCGAAATCGTGTTCGGCGACCGCAGCGTGACTCACGAGAGACCTCCTCCGCTCGGCTCCCCGGCGGCGGCAGGCTGCAGCCGGGCGAGGTCGATGCTGGCGGCGCGGCGACGGCCGGCCGCACGCCGGTGAATCCACACGAGAGAGAGTGCGACGGTGCCGACGATCGTGTAGGGCGCCGCCATGAGAAAGAGGATGCTCCAGCTGGGAACGAGGCGAAGTGGCCTACGGGTCGAAATCGTCATGCGTCAGCTGAGGTACACCAGCGGGAAAAGCACCAGCCAGAGTCCACACACGAAATACCAGTAGATTGCGCACATTTCGAGCGGCGCCTGCCGGCCGGCAGTGAACGCACCGCGACGGGCGAGGAGCGCCGTGACGGCGAGCCAGGTGACGGCCGCGAGCACGTGTACGCCGTGACAGCCGATCAGGACATAGAAGGTCGCACCGTACGTGCCGCTCGCGAGCGTGAGGCCGTGCCGGACGAGCCGGACCCACTCGATCCCCTGCACGAAGAGGAACGCTCCGCCGAGGAGCGCGGTCTGCCCGACCGAGCGAGCGAGCCGGCGACGGTCATAACGACGCGCGGCACGGAGCGCGCGGCTCAGGGGGATGATGCTGGCCAGGAGCATGACGCTGTTCACTGACGTGAGGCCGAGGGGAAGGCGCGGGAGGTCGGGTGGCGGCCAGTTCCGGGCGGCGAGTCGAAAAACCAGGTAGGCGCCGATCAACCCCGCAAAGAGCATCGATTCACCGGCGATGAGCACGACCATGGCGAGCCGCGCGTTGCTCACGGCTGGCGCCTGCTCGGGTCGCGCGAAGGGGACGACGCGCCGGGGCACGACGATGCTCCCGGTCTCCATTACGGCAGCTTGTCGAGCGCCATGACCCCCAGCACGACCGGGAGGTACACGAGCGATGCGAAGAGGAGGCGACGCGCGTCCGTGGCCGACTGTCGCCGCCAGAGCCCGATCGCGCTCCACAGGAAACCGAGTCCGAGTCCGAGGGCGACCAGGAAATAGGCCCCCCCGGCGAAGCCCATGAGTGTCGGCAGGAGTCCCACCGGCAGCAGCGCGAGGCAGTTCGAGACCACGTGTAGGCCGGTACTCGTTCCGTCCCAGTCGACGACCGGCAGAAGCCGGATCCCGGCGCGGGCGAAGTCGTCTCGGTACATGCGCCCGATGGCGAGCGAATGCGGGATCTGCCAGAGGAACATGATCGCAAAGAGCACCCACGGTTCGGCCGCGAGGCTCCCTCGCGCCGCGGCCCAGCCCACCACCGGAGGAAGGGCGCCGGGTACGGCGCCCACGATCGAGCAGAGCGAGGTGACCGGCTTGAGAGGCGTGTAGACGAGAAGGTAGGTGATTGCGATCATCGCCGTCAGGAACGCGCTCAGCAGGTTCGTGCCGAGCGCGAGCCACGCAAGACCGGTTGCGAGAAGCGCCGCGCCGAAGGCGAGAGCGTACGCCACCGCGAGTCGGCCGTCGGGCAGCGGGCGGCGCCGGGTCCGCTCCATGCGGGCATCGCGGTCGACTTCCATCACCTGGTTCAGCGTGAGGGTGCCGGCCGCGGCGAGCGCCGTGCCGACGAGCGTGTGGAGCAGG
>VBLA01000508.1 GCA_005879245.1 Deltaproteobacteria bacterium | reverse complement strand
TGCGCCAGGCGAAGCCTGGGAAAGGGGGAAGAGATGTGATCGCGATCTCGGAAACCTTTCGACGGAGCCCAGCGGGTAACCAGTCCCGCCCGGCAAAGGGTGGCCCCCCAGCCGGTACCGAGTGTTGCGTGGTGGCGGAGTGATCCGCCCTGCGAAGCGTACACAGGGAGTGTGCAGGCCGCGGGATTGAGCCCCGAGAGGTCTGGCCCGCGAGCGCCGACGTCGTAGACATGACGGAAGGCCGTATCGACACGCCGAGGAGGGCCGGGCGTGAAGAGCTCGCCGGGGTCGAAGAGCGGGGCATGCACACAAGAGGGCTCCCCAGGAACCTGGGAGGCCTGATCGTCTCCGTGCGAGAGCCGGGAGGGGCACCCGGTTGAACAGCCCTGGCTCGGGGGTGGAGCGCTCGCCATCCCACGGGAGCGAAGGTCGAGCGCACGCGCGGTACCGCCAAGCGAAGGAAACGAAGTGCGGCGGGAAGGGCGGCCAGGAGACGGAGCACTCCGTAGTACCGCGGAAGCGGGGGAACCCACCCCAGGGGACCCCGCAGAGGGAAGGGGGTGCCGGGTCATGGAACCGTGGGAGGGAAAGATGACGGGGACACCGAACCCCGACACCATCTCAACACGACTCCAACGGATAGCGACGCTTGCGAGGGAGATGCCCGGAGTGGCGCTCAGGACCCTCGCGCAGCACATCGACATGGCGTGCCTGCGGGAGGCGTATCGGCGCACCCGCAAGGACGGGGCGGTCGGCGTGGATCAGCAGGCAGCTGAGCAGTACGCCGAGGACCTGGAGCGCAATCTCCAGTCCCTGCTGGATCGGGCGAAGTCCGGGACATACTCGGCTCCTCCGGTGCGGCGGGTGCACATCCCCAAGGGCGACGGATCACAGCGGCGCCCGATCGGGGTCCCGACCTTCGAGGACAAGATTCTCCAGCGGGCGGTCACCATGGTGTTGGAGGCCGTCTACGAGCAGGACTTTCTCGACTGTTCGTACGGGTTTCGACCGGGTCGGTCGGCCCACCAAGCGCTGGAGGTCCTCCGCGAGGGGCTGATGACGATGGGAGGGGGCTGGGTGCTCGAAGTGGACATCCAGAGCTTCTTCGACACGCTGGACCACGGACAGCTGCGGACCATCCTTCGCAAACGGGTGCAAGACGGAGTGCTGCTGCGCCTGATCGGCAAGTGGCTGCACGCGGGCGTGCTGGAGGAGGGGGACGTGACGTACCCGGATTCCGGCACGCCCCAGGGCGGGGTCATCTCGCCCCTGCTGGCGAACGTTTTCCTCCACGAGGTGCTCGATACGTGGTTCGAGAACGAGGTGAAGCCCCGGCTGAAGGGCCGGGCATTCCTCGTTCGCTACGCGGACGATGTGACGGTGGTGTTCTCGGTGGAGGAGGATGCGCGTCGGGTGTGGGCGGTACTGCCGAAGCGGGTTGCCCGGTACGGGTTGACTCTGCATCCAGAGAAGACCCGCCTGATCGCATTCCGGCGTCCCTCGGGAATCGACCGGGATGCGACCGCGAGGTCCACGAGCTTCGATATGCTCGGCTTCACGCACTTCTGGTCTCGTTCACTGCGCGGCTCGTGGGTCATCAAGCGCAAGACGGCGCGTGACCGGTTCGGCCGAGCCCTCCGGGCCATTGCCCGGTGGTGTCGGCAGCATCGACATGCGCCCGTCTCTTGGCAGCATGCGGTGCTCTCCCGGAAACTCCGCGGCCACTACAGCTACTACGGGATCACCGGGAACTCGGCGGCGATCACGCGGTTCCGCCACGCCGTGCGCAAGCGGTGGTGGAAGTGGTTGCGTCGCCGAGGCGGACGGTCGTACCTATCCTGGCCTTACTTCCAGCGGCTCGAGGCACGCTATGCGCTCCCCGCAGCCATCGCCGTCCACTCTATCTATCGTCGTGCAGCGAACCCGTGATCTGAAGAGCCGGATGCGCGAGTCGCGCACGTCCGGATCCGTGGGAGCCCCGGGTGGGCGACTGCCCGGGGCGACCCGACCGGGTCGGAGCCAGACGCGAGCGTGAAGGGACAGTACCACGCGCGACTGCCGTGCCGCGGCTGGCGAAGCCAGCGCGGCATGCGGGGTACGCGCCCGGCGCGCATCGTTCGATCGGCGGGTGCCGCCGCAGCGGTGACGCCGCCAGCCGTCGGCGTGCTGGACAGGCATAGCCACAGAGGCGTCGGCGGGGCGGGCGTACTCGTCTGTCGCGCCGGCTTTCGCCGGCCGCGACATGCGGCGCGCGCGGGTCACCGAGCGTTCCACTCTCGCGTCCG
>VBLA01000506.1:2073-8631 GCA_005879245.1 Deltaproteobacteria bacterium | reverse complement strand
CGCCACGCTCACCAGCGCCGTGGTCCTGAAGCCCGGCGAGCGCGCCGATTCCGAGCGCGTGGTCGCGCAGTGCGGCTCACAGGTGGCCGCCGTCCTCCATTTCGCCTACGAGATCGTGAAGCTCACCGGGAACGAGGCCGCGGTGCCGCGCGGCTTCGAGGACGTCTGGGAAGAATACTGCGACCACGTCGAGCGGATGGAGACCCCGCCCGAGAAGCGCTACCTCCAGATCCACGAGGGTCACTGCACGTACCTGGTCCCGGCGGAGCGTCGCTTCGTGAACGAGAAGACGATCCGCGCCTCGGTCCTGGTCGGCACCCCCGACGAGCTCGTCGCACGGATCCGCGCCGCCGAGCAGGCCGGGCTGAAGGAGATTGGCCTCCTGCCCCCGATGGCGGAGGCTCGGAACGTGCTCCGGGAGTTCTCCGAGCAGGTGATGGCGCGGCTGTAGCCAGCGACCCCCATGACAGAAAAAGGTTTACACGACGCCCCATTCGGCCGCCCAACCCGGACCGGGATGAGCCGACGTTTCCCTGAGCGCCCGATCATGTGGACACGACTGATGGCATCGGCCCTCGGAACGCTGCTCGCCGTCGCCGCCACCGGCGGCGTCGCCCGCGCGGCCACCCCCGGCCAGCAGTGCGCGGCGAGCAAGATCAAGGCAGCCGGGAAGAAGGCGGCCTGCCTGCTGCTGCTCGACGGGAAGGTGGCGGGCGGCGCGATGGCGGACCCCATCAAGGTCCAGCGATGCGCTGACCGGCTGGGCGATCCGGAGAAGGGCGCCTTCGCTCGCGCCGAGGCCCGCGGTGGCTGCGCCATCGGCGGTGACGCGGCGATGGTCGAGGGCACGGTCGACGCGTTCGTCGTCGACGTCTACGGGGCCCTCAACGTCGGCACGCCGAACGCCTGTCAGGCAGCGAAGCTCCGGGCCGCGGGCAAGAAGGCGGGCTGCCTCCTCGTCCTCCAGGCGAGGAACGCCGCGGGCCGGGGGCTCGACGCGGACAAGGTCCAGGTCTGCAAGGATCGTCTGAGCGGTCCGGACGGGACGTTCGCCAGGGAGGAGGCGCAAGGCGGCTGCATGACCACGCTCGACGCGGACCGGTCGCCTGCGACACGATGGCCGGCGCCTGCTGGCAGCCCCCGCTCGTGACCCGCCCGCAGTACCAGCTCCAGGCAGCGCACACGCCGTCGGGCGATTGCGACTTCGTTGCGAGCGGCGGGATCGACACCGCCATCTCGGCGATGCCGTTCACCGGTGGCCCGGCCGTCAGCCCGGAGGTCTACGACATCGACTTCCTCATGGACTCACTCTGCGCCCCGGGCGGCAGCAACGACGTCGACAACACGGCCGGCGTGAACGCCATCCACACGGCCGGCGCCAAGGCGATCTGCTACGTCGACGCGGGGACCGACGAACCCTTCCGGCCCGACCACCAGGCCTTCGTCGACTTCGACACCGCATGCGGCGGCTGCCTTTTCGGCAAGCCGGTCGGGGGCTTCCGCGAGGAGCACTGGCTCGACATCGACGACGGCCAGGGGCAGCGCACCTTCATCCTCGGCCAGGTGAGCGCTCGCGTCGACCGCTGCAAGACCGACGGTTTCGATGCGGTCGAGTTCGACAACGTCGAGGCGTACCCGAACAACACCGGCCTACCGATCTCCGAGGCGACGCAGCTCCTGTTCAACACGGCGCTCGCGAACCTCGCCCACACGAAGGGGCTTACGGTCGGTCTCAAGAACGACGTGGCGCAGGTCACGGAGCTGCGGCCCTACTTCGACTTCGCCATCAACGAGCAGTGCCAGGAGTTCAACGAGTGCTCGACGCTCGACCCGTTCGTGGGGGCGGGCAAGCCGGTGTTCCAGGTCGAGTACCAGGTGGGTGCGGGCACGGTCTGCCCGGCGGCGAACGGGGCCAATCGGAACGCGATCCTCAAGTCGGTGGACCTGTTCGACACCCCCTGGACACCGTGCCGCTGAAATCACCGGCCATGCGGCACGGGCGCGGGCTGTGCAGCACCTGCCGTTGTTGTCTCGCGCGGCCCCCGTGCTATGTCCACGCCATGTTCTCGCCCCGTCGTGCCCTGGCGCTCGCCGCCCTCTGGCTGGCCGTCCCCCTCGCGCACCCCGAGCTGGCCCTCGCCCGCCGGGGGGCGATGACGGTTCACGTCCCCCCCTTCGACGTGCCGGCGCTCCACAACCGGGAGATCTGCACCTTCGTGCCGCTCCGCGTGCACAAGCCGATGGACATCAGCGAGATCGTGATCGTGAACCAGGGCGGCAGCGAGGGCTTCACGAGCCATCATCTGATCGTCTACGCCTACCAGGCGAACCTCCAGGCGCTCGTTCCTTCCGCGGGTAAGGTGGTCGATGACGCGGCGTGTCTGAAGCTCGGGTCGGGAGACCCGCGGGCGCTCCAGATCGTCGCGACGTCGCAGTCCGTCAGCTCGCGGCAACGGATGCCGCCGGGCACCGCGCTCCGCATCGAGCCGCAGTCCGGCGCGGGACGGCGGCCGGTCATCGGGCTCGTGCTCAACTCGCACTGGATCAACGGCACCGACGCGGTGAAGCGCGCGCGCGCGACGGTGAAGATCGTGCTGGCGAACCCGCACGCGGTCAAGCGTCAGCTGAAACCGATCTTCGAGGCGGTGGCGTCCGGCCTGATCGACGTGCCGCCCGGGAAGACGGCGAGGGAGAGCTGGGACTGGGGTCCGGGGATCTTCGACTTCGGCGGGTTCTTCGGAGGGACGACGAATCCGACGGGGCCGGCCTGCGTCACCATGCTCATCAGCCACATGCACCGGCGGGGCATCCTCTTCACCGAGGACCTGGTCGCGGCCGACGGCACGGAGACACGGCTCTACTCGAACACCGTATACTCCGACCCGCCGACCCTGAACCTGAGCCCCCCCATGCTCGTCCGTCCCGGCGAGAAGATCCACTACGAGTGCACGCACGACAACGCGACCGACCCGAAGCTCGGCTGCGAGGAGCAGGCGGGCGTGGCGCCCGGACGGCCGGTCCTCCAGACGTTTCCGAGCCTCACCGGTGCGGCCAAGCGATGCGGGACCCAGGGCCCGGACCCGACCGAGTGCCCGGCCACCGATCCGGCCTATCCAGGCCGCACCTTCACCGGCAATTGCGTCCAGGCGAATCTCGTCTTCGGCTTCAACTCCAACGACGACATGTGCATCATGCCCGGCTACTACTACGACGCCGACCCCGCGGCGGCCGCCGGCCATGAGTGTGACCTCTAGGCGCCCGACGAGGGTCGCGGAGAACCTGGCGCTCGTCCGGCGCTTCTGGGACGACCTCTACGCGCACGAGTTCGACAAGGTGGGCGCGTACTTCACGGCCGGCGCGGTCTACGACGACGTGCCCATTCCCGCCGCGCGCGTCGTCGGGCCGGCGGCCATCGTGCGGAAGCTCCGCATCGGCTTCGCGCGGGTGGAGCGCCACACGCATCACCTCCATCGCATGGTCGCCGACGACGAGACCGTCGTGACCGAGCACACCGAGGACTGGCACTTCGCTCCCGACCACGTGGTCGCGCTGCCGTTCGTCTCCGTCCAGGTGATCGAGAGCAGCAAGATCAGCCTCTGGCGCGACTACAGCAACATCGACACGCTGCTCTCCGCGGCGCCGTCGTGGTGGCTCCAGCACGTCACGGCAAGCTGGGCCGAGGGCTGAGGCATGCGGGTCGTCGTCGATCACGATCTCTGCGAGGGGAACGCCGAGTGCGTGAAGATCGCGCCCGGGATCTTCACCGTCGGCGACGACGACCGGGCCCGGCTGCTCGTCGAGACGCCGCCCGAGGCGCTCCGCGCGGCGGTCGAGCGGGCCGTGCAGCGCTGCCCGCGCCAGGCGATCGCGCTCCACGAGGACTGACGCCGGCACGACGAGCCGTGCTCGAGTTCAATCCCTTCGCCTGGGACCTGCACGAGGATCCGTATCCGACCTATCGCCGGCTGCGCGACGAGGCGCCGCTCTACCACAACGACCGCCTCGGGTTCTGGGCCCTGTCGCGCTACGACGACGTGCTCGCCGGCTTCAAGGACAGCGAGCACCTCTCGAACGCCGACGGCGTGTCGCTCGAGCGGTCGAGCCACGCGCATCCGTCGGAGACCGCCTCCTTCCTCGCCATGGACCCCCCACGTCACGACCGCATGCGCGGGCTCGTCGTGCGCGGCTTCACCCCCAAGCGGGTCGCGGACCTCGCGCCCCGCGTCCGCACGATCGCGACGGCGCACATCGATGGCTTCGTCGCTCGCGGCCGCTGCGACTTCATCCAGGACTTCGCGGCCCGGCTGCCGATGGACGTGATCAGCGAGCTCCTGGGCGTCGCGGTCGAGGATCGTGACCGGCTGCGCCACTGGGCCGACACCCTGCTGCACCGCGAGGACGGCGTCACCCAGGTCCCGCCCGCCGGCCTCCAGGCCGCGGCGAGCATCGCGACCTACTTCCGCGACCTCGTGGGGATCGCGAGGTGGTCTCGGTCCTCTTCCTCATGATCATTGCCGGCAACGAGACGACGACGAAGCTGCTGGGGAACGCGCTCTACTGGCTGTGGCGCAACCCCGGCGCGCGCGCCGCCGTGCGACGGGACCCGACGCTCGTCCCGGGGTGGATCGAGGAGACCCTGCGCTACGATGGCTCGACGCAGATGCTCGCCCGAACCGTGCGGGGCCAGCTGTCGTTCCACGGGCACACCCTGCGCGACGGCGAGCGCCTGCTGCTGCTCATCGGCTCCGCGAACCGCGACGAGCGCGCGTTCGAGGATCCCGATGTCTTCGACGTCCGCCGCGACGCGAGCGCACACGTCGCGTTCGGCAAGGGCACACACTTCTGCCTGGGCGCGTCGCTCGCCCGTCTCGAGGCACGGATCGCCCTCGAAGAGGTGCAGGCGCGTCTGCCGGACTTCGAGATCGACGCCCCCGGTCTCGCGCGCGTCCACTCCGTCAACGTGCGGGGCTTCTCGTCGATGCCGATCGAGTTCACGCCGCGCGGCCGGGAGGGAGCACCGTGACCCATCCCGTGAACCCGGCGATCCGGCTGACCGACGGCACCTTCTACGGCGCCGATCCGCATCCGCACCTCCGGTGGATGCGGGAGAACGCCCCCGTCTACTGGGACGCGGCCGGGGAGGTGTGGGGTATCGCGTGCTACGAGGACGTGCTCGCGGTCTCCAGGGACCCGCCGACGTGGCGGACGAGCGGCGGCATCCGCCCCGACAGCCCTGCGATGTCGTACATGATCGACATGGACGACCCCGATCACCGCAAGCGGCGCGCGCTCGTGAACAAGGGATTCACGCCGCGCCGCGTGCAGGAGCGCGAACCGCGCATCCGCGAGATCAGCATCGACCTCCTCGAGCGCGCCAGGGCAGGCGGCCGCTTCGACTTCGTGCGCGACGTGGCCGCGTGGCTGCCGCTGGTCGTCATCGGCGATATGCTCGGCGTCGACCCCGCCGATCACGCGCGTCTCCTCGCGTGGTCGGAGGCCATGGTCCTCGGCACCGGTGCGACGACGCTCGAGCGCATGCAGGACGCCGCGCAGGCGTTCGAGGAGTACGTCGCCTACCAGCGTCGCGTGCTCGCCGACCGCCGCGTACGCCCGCGCGACGACCTCGTGAGCATCCTCGTTCACGCGGAGGTCGACGGCGAGCGGCTCTCGGACGACGAGCTCCTCATGGAGACCCTCCTCCTCCTGATCGGCGGCGACGAGACCACGCGGCACGTGCTGAGCGGCGGGATGTACCAGCTCCTCCTCCACCCCGCGCAGCGCGATGCGCTCGCCCGCGACTTCGGGAAGATCCCGACCGCCGTGGAGGAGATGCTGCGCTGGGTGAGCCCGATCCAGAACATGGCGCGAACGGCAGCACACGACGTGTGGCTGCGCGGCCAGCAGATCCGCGCGGGACAGAAAGCGCTGCTGCTCTACCCGTCGGCGAATCGCGACGCCGCGGTGTTCGTCGATCCGTTCCGCTTCGACGTCACGCGGACCCCCAACGAGCACGTCGCGTTCGGCGTCGGTGCCCATTTCTGCCTGGGTGCGAATCTCGCCCGGCTCGAGCTGCGCGTCCTGCTCGAGGAGGCGTTGCCCCGCCTGGCCGGCCTCGAGCTCGCGAGCAGCGACCCGCCCCCGCTCCGCGCCTCGAACTTCATCAGCGGTCTCGAGAGCCTGCCGGTCGTGTGCCGCTAGGCGGCCGCGCGCTGGCTCAGCCGTTGTAGATCGTTCCGCCGGCGGTGCGGTACAGGTCCAGGACCGCCCGCGCCTCGTCGCGGAGCAGGCCCCGCGTCACCGTCAGGCCGCGCGCGGCGAGGAAGCGCCAGGACTCGGGGAAGACGGGCCCCTCCTCGAAGCCGATCACCGCCGCGTCGTCGCGATCGGCGCCGCAGACGATCCGCCCTACCCCACTCCAGAGGGCGGCGCCGAGGCACATGGCGCAGGGATCGCAGGAGGTGACGAGCACGTGACTCCGCTCCCCGTGGGCGCGGAGCGTCCAGGACCCGATTCGGGCCTCGGCCCCCATGAGGGCCAGCACCTCGGCATGGAGGACGG